>JAJAZE010000342.1 GCA_026785925.1 Pyrinomonadaceae bacterium | reverse complement strand
GCATCACACTTTGCTGTGGGCGTGTTACGCGCTCTTTTATATTCTCGTTCGCCAAATCGTCGCCCGCCCGAAACTACTCGATGTTTCGTTGAAAGTTGCCGGAGTCGTCGTTTCGATTTTGGGACTACTTTGTCTGATTGAATACCTGGCAGCAAATGCGGAAAACTCCGTCGCCGTTTCTTTAAGATATAGCAAATATGCCGAGGCGATGGTGACGCTCCTGCCCGTTTTTATCGCTTCGACCGTCGGCAAAAAATCCCGGTATTCTATTTTCTTCGGAATAATCAGCATTCTCGGCTGGACTGGAATTATCGTATCGCTCGGTCGGACACAGTTTTTAGCCGGTTTATTCGGCATTTTTGTTTTCGCAGGTCTGGTTTTATTTAGTCAAACAAATAAAATTTCTTTCAAAAAATCACTCGTTTGCACCGGTTTCTTTATTTCGGTGTTGGCTTTTTCCCAAGTTTCTTCGATGTTCGGCAATGCGAAACAGTCAACGCTGAAACGCTTTTCCGGCGACCAACAAAGTCAGACGAGTTTTCAGGTTCGCTTTCTTTATTGGGAATTCGCTCTGGAGATGTTCAAACAAAATCCGGTGGTCGGTGTCGGGGCGGATAACTTTTCAAACGATTACAACTTCGCCAGAAAAAGTTTCGTTCAAGCAAACGCCGAAGATTCTAAAGTAAGTCTTTACGAGAATGTTTTGCCCGAACGCACTCACAACGAATATCTGCAAATTTTAGCGGAACTCGGCAGCGTCGGTATTTTGCTTTTCGGCTGGCTGCTGGTCGGCATCGGCAGTTTTTTATTTTCGATTCGCCGGAGGAAAGTTTCTGTTTTATCGCTCGCGGCGTTGGCTGGCATTTTCGCGTTTCTTGTCAGTTCGCTGGCGAGTTCTTACTCTTTCCGCGTTCCCGCTAACGGCGTTTGCTTTTTCTTTTTGCTGGCGTTAGCCGCTAATGGATTTTTCAAAAAAGGAAAATCGGAAACGGTGATTGAAGAAAATGAAAAAAAATACGAGTTCGGTTTTTGGAAATTTAAACCGGCTTTAATCGGCGGCGGATTGTTGATCGGCGGCGCGATGCTGATTTTTTCGGCGGTGCGCGGCGCGAGTTTGATGCATCTGCAAGCGGCTCTCGACAGTTCGGACAAAACCGCCGCCGAAGCGAATTATCAAAAAGCGATTGCTTTGGACGACCGGGAACCTTTATTCAGATATTATTACGGCTCGTTTCTCTACAATCAAAAACGCGCCGCCGAAGCGGTTCCAAACATTCGTTGGGCGATAAATAAAGGAATTTCCACCTCGATCAACTATTTCAATCTCGCGGCGGCGCAGATTATTGCGCGTCAGACAGCCGAAGCCGAGCAAACTTTCGCCGAAGCGTTGCGCGTTTATCCGCGTTCGGTTTTTTTGCGAACGGCTTACGCTTCGTTTTTGGAGAATAACGGCAGGGAAGCAGACTCGGAAATCGAATTTGCCAAAGCTCTGCAAACCAATGGGCGGCAAGCCGCGAGTTGGCAAATCGCTCACCGCGAAGGAATGGAAAAATTAACCAAAGCCGGAATCTATAATAAAGATTTGCTTCCCGCAATGGACTTGCAGCCGACCGACGCGGTCTACGCTTTGCTGGATTTTCAACTGCAAAATAATCCCGCTTTGGTGCGAAGTAATTTTTAATTCGGTTCGAGAATTGAGTATTCAGCGCAGTTTTGGCAAAATTTCAATCAATGGCAAACCCGAACGCCGTTTCCGGCGCGTCAACCTTCAAAATAATTTCGACCATCGCCCGCAACACTTTCCGCGAAGCGGTGCGCGACCGCGTTTTATATAATCTCGTCATTTTCGTGCTGCTGATTACGGCGAGCGCGATTTTTCTCGGCGAACTGACCGCCGGACACGAAGCGCGCACCATCGTTAATCTGGGTTTGGGCGCGATGCTCGTTTTCGGCGCGTTTATTTCAATCTTCGTCGGCGTATCTTTGGTTTCCAAGGAAATCGAACGACGGACGATTTACGCAATTTTCTCGAAACCAATCGGGCGCGGCGAGTTTATCGTCGGCAAATATCTCGGTTTGTGCCTGACGCTGCTGGTCAATGTTCTGGTGATGGGCATCGGTGTTTCATTAGCGATTCTCGCCGTCGGCGGCGGAAGTTTGGCGTTGACGATTTGGGGCGCGATTGCGCTGCTGTACCTGGAACTGGCAATTTTAACCGCCGTCGCCATTTTGTTTTCGTCGTTTTCCTCGCCCGCTTTGTCCGCGCTGCTGACGTTTTTTGTTTTTATTATCGGCAACTTTACGCAATCTTTAAAAGATTTTGCTTTAACCATCGGCTCGTCGTCCGGCAAATTATTTTTCGACGTTCTTTATATTATTTTGCCGAATCTTTCATTTTACAGTTTCAGAACCAACGCCGCGCACGGCGAACTGCCGTCGGCGGCTCTGCTCGGCGGCGCGTTTTTGTATGCGATGGTCTACATCGGAATTCTGTTGACCGTCACGATTTTGATTTTCAAACGCCGGAACTTCAAATAGTTTGGTCGAGGTGATTTTCGATGAATAAAAATTTCAGGCAAATCGTGTTTTCTATCGCGCTCATCGCCGGCGGATTCGCGTTGATCTTTGCTTTGAGCAATTTTCTCGAACGCCACATTTCGACTTTGCCCAAAGGTTTTGAAGATGAAGATTTGAGTGTGCAGGGCGCAAATTTGAAAAATTATTCGCTCGGTTTTGAAGGTCTGCTCGCCGATTGGTATTGGATGAAAGCTCTGCAATACCTCGGCAAAAAGTTTCTCGACAGCAAAGAAGATGTCAGTTTGGAAAATCTGACTCCGCTTAATCCGCGTTTGCTTTATCCGTATCTCGACAACGCGACGACTTTAGACCCGAAATTTATTAGCGTTTATGAATACGGCGCGGTCGTTCTGCCCGCGATTGATAAAGAACAGGCGATAAAGTTGACCGAAAAAGGTATTCGTGACAATCCGAATAACTGGCGGCTGCGGCATTATTTGGGATTTATTTACTGGCGTTTAGGCAATTATCAAAAAGCCGCCGAAGTTTATGAAGAAGGTGCAAAAATCACCGGCGCACCGCTGTTTATGCGGCAGATGGCGGCGAAAATGAACAGCGACGGCGGCAGTCGTGAAACTGCGCGGGCGATTTACCGGCAAATGTTTGAAGAATCCGAAGACCGGCAAACCAGAGAAAACGCCGCGCTCCGGCTTCTGCGGCTCGATTTTTTGGACGAGCAGGAAATTATTCAGAAAAGTCTGGACGATTTCAAGCGAAAAAATAACCGCTGCGCGAATAATTGGCGCGAGATTATGCCGTTTTTGCAGGCGGCGAAAATTCCCGACGCGCAAAAAATCCGCGTTGACAATCAAGCGAACTTAATTGACCGGAGCGGCGCAGCTTATCTTCTGAACAAGGAAATTTGCCGCGCTGAACTCGACGCGGCGCGAACTAAAATTCCGCTGGAATAATTTATGAGCTACATTATCGAAATCGAAAATTTGTCGAAAGATTACGAAGTCGGCTTTTGGAAAAAGAAAAAAGTCCGCGCGTTGGACGATTTGACGCTGAACGTCGAAGCCGGGCAAATCTTCGGATTTCTGGGCGGCAACGGCGCGGGCAAAACGACGACGATTAAAATTTTGATGAGTTTGATGTTCCCGACGACCGGCACGGCGCGGATTTTGGGCAGCGATATTTCCGATTTCAAAATGCACTCGCGCATTGGTTACTGCCCGGAAAATCCGTATTTTTACGATTACCTGAAAGCCCGCGAGTTGATGAATTATTTCGGCGAGCTTTTCGGTTTCGACGCGGCGAAAAGAAATCGAAAAACCGAAGAATTATTGACCAAAGTCGGTTTGGACGAAAAAGACTGGAACAAGCAGTTGCGGAAATTCTCGAAAGGAATGCTGCAAAGAGTCGGTTTGGCGCAATCGTTAATCAACGAGCCGGAAATCGTTTTTCTCGACGAGCCGATGTCCGGTTTAGACCCGATTGGACGGCGCGAAATCCGCGAACTAATCGCCGAGTTGCGCGAACAAGGCACGACGGTTTTTATGTCAACGCACATTCTCTCCGACATCGAAGCGTTGTGTGACAACGTAGCGATTTTGCGAGGCGGCAAACTCGCGGCGACGGGAAATCTGCATGAGCTTTTGACCGACAGCGGTGAGAAGCAATCGTTTGAAATTACTATTAAAGGTGGCGCGGCGGAGAATTTGAAAGATTCAATCGCCGGGATCGCGGGTGCGATTTTTGCCGCCAAACCGAACGGCGCGAACATCAATGTTTTGGACGAAAATGATATTGAAAAAGTTTTGCACGCAACGCGCGAAGCCGGCGGCAGTTTAGTTTCCGTCCAGCCTGTCCGACAATCGCTCGAAGAGTTTTTCGTCAAGCAAACAGAGTAATATTTTTCTCGTGTTGCTTTATCGCGTCGGAAAAATAAATATAAATCTATCCGCTGTAATTAAGACAGCCGCCGATTAAATGCAAAACCCGCACTGCGAACTTCGAGTCTTGGCGGTGAAAAATTCCAACTGACAATATGGTCAAAAGCCTCAAATAATTTCCTCTCGACCTAAAAAGAAGATAAAATTTTCACAAGTTTCAAACGAATTTTAGAAGTGAGATTGAACAAATTAAAGTTTAATCAGACTGGAGGTGTTTCTGGAAAAATTTTTACCCGGTAAGAAAATTATCATTTGGGCGATGCTCGCCGGACTCGTTGTTTCGGCGTATTCGCTTGCTCCGCAAATTCAGTTATGGGAAACTCGCGGCAATTTATGGAACGGCGTTTATGCTTATCACGACCAAGACGAAATGGCATACGCTGCATACATTCAATCGCTGATTGACGGCAAACCGCGACGCAATTCTCCGTATACCGGACGGGCAGACAGTCTTGAAAAACCGCTCGATGAATCATTATTTTCCGTGCAGTTTCTCGCTTTCTACACGATTGCGCTGCCCGCGCGAGTTTTAGGGCTTTCATCATCGACGGCGATGATTTGGGCGAGTGCGATGATCGGGTTTTTGTCGGCTCTCACGTTGTTTTGGCTGCTGTATCTGCTTTTTGAAAATCCGTTTTTATCGTTTGTCGGAACGGTGTTCGTCTTTTCAACCGGCGTTTTAATAGCCGGTCAGGGAAGTCTGGTCAGCCAGTTTTCGCCCGACAGCATTTACTATTTTATCGCGTTTCCGTTTGCCCGCCGCGCTGTTCCGGCGATTGGTTTTCCGGCTTTGTTTTTATTTTTTGGATTTGTCTGGAAGTTTTTAACAACCACCAACCGGCGGTCGAAAATTCTTTTCGGGACATTTGCGGTTTTTTCGTTTACTTTCCTCGTTTTCTCTTATTTTTATTTGTGGACGACCGCCGCTGCCTGGCTGTTCGGGTTGACTTTAGTTTCAATAGTTTTTCGTGCGGAAGATTGGCGAAAAACAGCGTTTTGGCTGCTCGGTCTCGGCGCAATTATGACGCTCGTTCTAATTCCTTATTTTATTTTGCTGGCTGGTCGCGGGACGACGATGGATACGATTCAACTGCTTGTTTTAACCCGGCAGCCGGATTTATGGCGAGTATCGGAAATTCTCAGCTTTGCGATATTGTTGATCTTTTGCGCGGCAAGAATTTTCGGCTGGCTCGATTTCCGCGAACCAAAAAACCTTTTTCTATTGTCGTTCGTGCTGGTCGCGCCGGTTGCTTTTAATCAGCAGATTTTCACTGGTCGCTCACTCCAGCCGATTCATTACCAATTTTATGTGGTCAATTATATTTCGGCGTTTTCTTTGTTTACACTGGCTTGTGTTTTATTACACCAAAAGATAAGCCGTCGGACATTCGACATATTTCTGCTTTTTTTCGGATTTGCTTCGCTTTACGTCGGTTACTCGGACGGACAATTCAGCGTTAAAAGCACACGCGGAGAAAATATCTGGCGCGACGAATTGTTTCCGGTCGCCCAACAAATCAAAAAGATTTCTCAGAATGCGGAAATTTATGGAGAAAAACAAACTTCGACCGTTCTCTCATTCGATTTTTATCCGTATGTATTGATGAACAGCACTTATAGTTTGAATTGCGGCGATGATTTGCCCGCGCTTTCTTCACAAGCAGTTTTGTGGGCGCCGCATCAAAAAGTTTTTTCCGACCTGTCGTCCGAAGAAGACACCGACCGACTCTTTAAATTTATTTATTATCAGAATTTCGACGAACGGTGGCTCGAAGATGAATTGCAGAAGGGAAAACCTGATTTGGTCGGAGGTTTTTTTGGATGGGGCAGAAAGACCGATATTTTTACTGGTGAAGCTAAACCCATTACGAATGAGGAAATAAAAGAGATTGTCAATCGGTATGAAAAATTTCGACAAAATTTTTCTGACGAACAGGCAAAAACGCCGACAGTTTCCTTCGTCATCTTTCATCAGGCGGCACAGCCGAATTTTTCGACTTTTGATAGATGGTATGAGAGAGACGTGGGCGAAGTTGTCGGAAAATATATTTTATACCGCGTCAAACTGCGAAATCCGTAAATCTGCTCGTTTGAAATTCATTAACTAAAAAAATGGAAAGTGGAAAACATTGTTCGTCTTCCACTTTCCATTTTTGATTAAATTTACATTCCCAGATTTTTTATCAAAAAACCGTAAATATCGGCTTGCTCTTCGATTTGCTTGGAAGTCGGTTTGCCCGCGCCGTGTCCGGCTTTGGTTTCGATGCGGATTAAAACCGGCGCGTCGCCGCCCTGCGATTCCTGCAAAGTTGCCGCGTATTTGAAGCTGTGCGCGGGAACTACGCGGTCGTCGTGGTCGGCGGTCGTCACCATTACCGCCGGATATTTCGCGCCTTTTTTCAAATTATGCAGCGGCGAGTATTTGTAAATCGCCGCAAATTCTTCAGCGTTTTCGGGCGAGCCGTAATCGGAAGTCCAGTAACGTCCGGCGGTGAATTTATTAAAGCGGAGCATATCCATCACGCCGACCGCCGGAAGTGCCGCGCCGAATAAATCGGGACGCTGATTGAGAACCGCGCCGACAAGCAATCCGCCGTTCGAGCCGCCTTGAATGGCGAGTTTTTTCGGGTTGGTATATTTGGCGGAAACCAGATATTCAGCCGCGCCGATAAAATCGTCGAAGGCTTTTTGACGGTTTAGCTTGATTGCCGATTCGTGCCAATCTTTGCCGTATTCGCCGCCGCCGCGCAGATTGGCGACTGCAAACACGCCGCCCATTTCCATCCAGGCGACGCGCGAAACGGAAAATCCGGGTGTCAGTGAAATATTGAATCCGCCGTAACCGTAAAGCAAAGTCGGGTTCGTGCCGTCCAATTTCAAACCTTTCTTGTGGACGACGAACATCGGAATTCGTGTGCCGTCTTTCGAGTTGTAGAAAACCTGTTTGACTTCGTAATCGTTTGGATTAAACTTTACGTTCGATTGGCGAAAAACTTCCGATTTGCCCGTTTTCATATCGTAGCGGTAAATCGTCGGCGGTGTCGCGTAGCTTGAAAACGTGTAGAAAGTTTCCGTGTCGTCGCGCTCGCCGCCAAAACCGCTCGCCGTGCCGATGCCCGGAAGTTCGATGTTGCGGACGAATTTGCCTTTCGTATCATAAATGCGAATCTGCGTGTAGGCATCTTTCAAATAATTGGCGACGAACTGATTGTTGATAAAACTGATGCCGCCTAAGGTTTCTTTCCCTTCGGGAACGATTTCCTTCCATTCCTTGTTGACTTTGGAGACATCAACGGAAACGACGCGACCGCGCGATGCGTCTTTGTCGGTTTCAAAATAAAACGTCGCACCGTCGTTGCCGATGAAACTGTAGCTCGATTCAAATTTATCAACCAGCGGCAGAACCTTTGAATCGGCTTTGGTCAAATCTTTGTAGTAAATCTGATTTTTCGGCGAAGTGCCTTTTGAAACATAGACGATCAGCCATTTGCCGTCTTCGCTCACGCCGCCGCCGACACTCATTTCTTTGTCGTCGGGTCGCTCGTAAATCAGCGCGTCTTCAGATTGCGGCGTGCCGAGTTTGTGAAAATAGATTTTTTGATTGTAATTGAGGCTGGTCAGCTTCGCTTTTGCATCAATGACGGGAAAGCGCGAATAGAAAACGCCTTTGCCGTCTTTCGACCACGACGCGCCGGAAAATTTGATGTCGGTCAAAACGTCCGGCAAATCCTTGCCGGTTTCGACATCGCGGAAACGCCAGTCAACCCAATCCGAACCGGAAACCGATAAACCGTAAGCCAGCAATTTGCCGTCGTCGGAAATCGCCAGACCGTTCAAGGCGACCGTGCCGTCTTTGGAAAGCGTGTTCGGGTCGAGCAGAACGCGACCTTTGTCGGTCGTCGAAGCGGCTACGTAAAGTACGCTCTGGTTTTGCAACCCGTCGTTTTTCGAGTAAAAATACTTGCCGCCCTGCTCGGACGGCGCGGAATACTTTTCGTAATTCCAAAGTTCGGTCAACCGCGCTTTGATCGCGGCGCGTTGGGGAATTTGATTCAGATAATCGAAAGTAACTTTATTTTCGGCTTCGACCCAAGCCTTGGTTTCGGCGGAATTGTCGTCTTCGAGCCAGCGATACGGGTCGGAAACTTTCGTCCCGTGATAATCATCGGTCTGTTCAATTTTTTTTGTTTTCGGATATTCGAGTTTCATTTGAGCGATGCCGCTCACGGTTAAAAGCATACAGGTAAACAGAAAAACACCAGTTTTAAACATCATTTCGCGTCTTATCTCCTAAATGAATTTTTATTTTTATTAAGTATAGCCTGCCGTTAATACTGAAAACAAGCGGTTCGGGTTTCAAATTGTTCGGGCGGCATTCGTGCGGTTTAGTTGATAAAGGACGCTGCGCGGATGCCAAAGAAAAAACGGTCTCCGGCGGAAACCGTTTAATCGAAAACGTCTTTGGCGGAAAAGCCTGAATTTAATGCGAAAGCTAAAAAACAGGCAGACTTTTTTCCGGTGAATTTTCGCTGGCGGTCGGGTCGGATTCCATCTTCAACATCGGCAGCCAATCCCGATTTTGATAAAGTGCCTGTTCCATTTCTTCTTTCGGCAGAGGTTTCGACATCAGATAACCCTGCCCGTAATCGCAGCCGAGATTTTGCAGCACGGCGAGTTGACTTTCCGTTTCGATGCCTTCGGCAATCGTTCGCATTTTCAGATTCTTGGCGAGCGAAACAATCGTTTGCAGAATTTCCGAGTTTTCGCCCTGCTCGCCGACTTCGATAACGAATGAGCGATCAATCTTGAGCGTATCGAACGGCAATCGGTGCAGATAACTCAGCGAAGAATAGCCGGTTCCAAAATCGTCAATTGAAAGCTGCACGCCGAGATTTTTTAAGCCGTTAAGAATTTTGATTGACAATTCGGCGTTTGCCATTGCCGCGCTTTCAGTGATTTCGAGTTTCAAAGATGACGGTGTGAGATCGGACGATTTTAACGCCTGCCGGACATCTTTCACCAAATCTTCTTCGGTCAGATGTCTGCCCGAAATGTTGACGCTGACGAGCAATCGGCGATACATCGGCGAAAGTTTCTGCCATTCGGCGATCTGCGAACAGGTTTCGCGCAAAATCCATTTGGTAATCGGAATAATCAAGCCCGAATCTTCCGCGATGGGAATAAATTTAACCGGCGGAATAAAACCTTTTTCAGGATGCCGCCAGCGCAGAAGTGCTTCAAACCCGACGAGTTCGCCATCCTTGAGTGAAATCAGCGGCTGGTAGTGCATCGAGAGTTCGCCGCGTTCGACGGCAAACCGCAGATCGGCTTCGAGCGACAGTTTTTCGAGATAAAGAGCGCGCAAAGTTTTATCGAAAACGCCGACCCCGCAAAAAGTTTCCTTGGCGTGATGCCGCGCAATGTCGGCATCACGCAAAATGTCTTCCGGCTTTTTATGCTCGACATCGAACGGCGCGATGCCGATATTTAAGTCCGAATAAATCTTGCTGCCGTCAATCATAAACGGCGACGATAGTTTTTCGTAGATTTGGTCGGCGATTTCTCTGGCTTCGTCAATCGAAGACAAATCGTTGAGAATAATGGCAAACTCGTCGCCGCCGACCCGCGCGACCGTATCTTCCCGCCGTAAAATCCGCTGGAGACGCTTGCCGATGAGCTTCAAAACGCGGTCGCCAACTCGATGTCCGAATGTGTCGTTGATGTTTTTGAAGCGTTTTAAATCCAGAAACAGCACATAATACTTGTGCGATATTTCAATGCCGATTTCGATTAAAAGGTTAAGCCTTTCGACTAAGTATGTGCGATTCGGCAAGTCGGTTAAAAAATCGTGAAAAGCCGCGTGTTCGAGCGCGTTTTTGCTTCGCAGCAAATCTTCGCTCGTTTGTTCTTCTTTGGCAAGCAATATCTCCAATTCGGCGGCGTGAGCTTTCGCTTCCTCGGCTTTCAATCCGGCAATTTCGGCTTTTTCACGCTCGACTCGCTCGACTTGCTCAATAGATTTGTTAATGTTTTTTATCGTTTGGCGGTAATTCACATAGATAATCCCGAAAACAAACACCGCAATCGCCGTCATTAAAAAGTTAGCGTAAATAAGCAGCCCATATGCGACACCTGCCAAAAATGCCCCGGCGATTTGCGTCATTGAACTCGCAAAACAATCCCTTTTCCAGACTCGCCAAGCAGATTCGCCGGTCAATATTGAAGAGAGAAAAGCTACTAAAACCGAACTTGAAAAAAATTGAGCAATCGCCAAAAAACCGAGTGCTGAAATCAAATCAATCACCGCACCGGATTTATAATCAATTCCCGAAAGATTCAAAAAAAACGTCCAAGCGATATATGTAATAGCAGTTGCAGAAACGGCGGAACTGATATTAAAAAGAATCATCAATTTACCGAACCTTTTGCCGTTATTTTTGAGATAAAGACAATTGGCGAGAGTTTCCACGGCGACCAACAGAATTGCCGCGTTACCGCCGTACAAAATAAAAGAGAGGAAAATTACCGAATCGGAAAAACTGAGAAAAATTCCTGTGCGCGGAAGTTCAATGCTCATTCGCGGCGTTACGAGTAAGGTAAAGACGAGAAAGAAGGTGAACTCCCAACCAAAAATTTGTCTCGGTAGGTTGGCGGTTGCCGTAATCAAAAAAATACTACCGATGAAAATAACGATTAGTTTGTAAAAAGTTAGTAATCTCAATGGATTCATATTGGGAAATTTGAATACACGTTTTGAAGGAGTTAAACAGGTGTTCGCAGTGAAGTGAACCAATCGGCGCGAGTTTTGAGTCTGTAAATTACCTGCTAAGTCGGGAATTTAGGGTAGATTTTGTGCTGGAGACCGGAAATACAAGCATCGTCAAAACTTCCAATTAAAATATAACAGTTTTGACTATAAAAATCTACTGTTTTCTATTGTAGCGAGTTTCAATTGAATGCGACTTCTAAAGGCAGAAACCCGCGCGTCAGCAAGGGTGCAAAAGGCTGACGTTGCGGCACCCTTGCTGACGCGCGGGTTTCTGCCTTTCGTCGCACAATTTTAAGAATCGTTATGTTTACATAAACATTGGATACTTGATTAACAACAGTTCTGTGTATATTAAGCACACAGCTTGCTAAACTACTTAATTTGAGCGATTTAAATAAGTTAAAAGCTAGTAATGAGCATTAGGTATCCAACATCAATATAAGTCTGTTTGTTTGTGGAAATCGAGTTTGATCTAGCTATAAGTCCAATTTTTTCAGTAAGTTATAAAATTATAAAAGGCTGTTCAGCCCTTTGGCACGGCGGTTGTAATAGAGAGTGCAAGAGAAGCGGTAGACTTCAAAAATTAAAACTAAAAAACTTGAGGAGACAAAAACAATGAAAAACATTAAAAATACGATTTCGGCACTTGGTTTGATGGCGGTTTTAGGATTAGGCGCAGTTGCGGCAAACGCCGGATTGATGATTAGCGACCGCAGCACCGGTCAACAACAACTGTGCGCTCCGGTCAAAGACGATCTCTTAACGCAGTTGTCGGGCATTATCATTCTCGGCGCACCGATGCTGGATGGAATCATCATCCTCGGACGTGACGGCTTGATGATCAGCGACAAAGGAAACGGCGGCTGCAACACCAACGGGTTAATGATTTCCGACCGCAGCGGCTTGATGATTTCCGACTAATTATCCAAAGATTTGTCCACACCCAAGCGAAACTAACCACTTCGCAAAAAAAAGCTTCGATGAGCAATCATCGAAGCCTTTTTTCATTTCCGAAAGAATTTCCAATGAAAGTTTATTCAGCCGTCGCGCGCTTGGCTCTGACGGGCGTTTTTCCTTTGATTGCCATTTCGTCCAGAATCCAACCGGCGTTGCCGACTTTTTCGGTCACGAAAAGAACGTAACGAATATCAACGGCAATCGTGCGTCCTCTGGAATCGTTATAAAAAAGGTCGTTGGCTAAACCTTCAAAGTTACCGTCAAAAACAATCCCGACCTGTTCGCCCAAACCATTTAGAATCGGACTGCCGGAATTGCCGCCGATAATGTCGGTGGTCGCCAGAAAGTTGACCGGAACGCTGTCGCCGACACCGTATCTGCCGAAGTCTTTGGCACGCTGCAAATCCTTGATTTTCTGCGGAACTTCAAACGGGTCTTCGCCGGTATCTTTCTCGATCATTCCTTTAAGGGTCGTGAACGGCGTGTAAGTAACGGCTTCGCGCGGATTATAGCCTCTGACGGAACCATAACTGAAACGCAGCGAAGCGTTTGCGTCCGGGTATGGATTCGATTTCTCCATCTCTGCCATTCCCTGCTGATAAAGCAGGCGCAAGCCGTCAATTTCCGAGTTGAATTTAGTCGTGCGTTCCGTGATTGCCGCTCGTTCCTGCGCCAGAGCCGTCACGAAATTAACGATGTTCGGATATTTTTTCTGCAAATCGGCAAACGGCAAACTATAAAGTGCGACGACTTTCTGCGCCGTATCAAAGTCTTTTTCGGCAATTGATTCGGCGAAAGTTTCTTCGGCAAGCCGCCGTTCTTTGCCTTGAAAGCGGTTGAAAAGATTTTCGACCGGCTGGAAAGTCTGGTCAGCCGGTAAATCAGCCGCCGCGTTAAAAAGAAATTTCAGCATTTCGCGTTCGACGACCGGCTCGCGGTCTTTATAAACCGCTTCGATTTCGGCGACTTTGGTTTGCGGAATCGGTTTGCCCTGCTGAACCGTCGTAATCGCGGTATAGATTTCCTGAAAAGTCGGTGTAGCGCCGCTCGGCAGCCTTCGCAGAATCACGTCGCGTTTGCCCGTTCGGTAAAACGTGTCCGAGTTGCGCTGCAAACTTGTCAAAACCGCGCCGTATTTCGTTTGCCGCGCCGGACTGCCGGCGATCCACGAAGCAAATTTTAATTCTTCATTGCGTTTTTCCGCAATGAAATCAGCGCGTCGAAGTGCCGCGTTATTGCCCTCATAGATTTTTCGGGCGTTATTGAACGATTGAATATCGCCTTTAAATTTGATGGTTTTGGCTTCGTCGTCTTCACCGGCTTTGACGTAAGCGTTGGCAAAGGCGCGGAAATATCCGGCGAGAAAAGGGAAGTTGACGTTTTGCGAGAAAAGCACCGATTGGCTTTCACGGTAGCGCGTCGTGCCGCCCGGATAACCCATCACCATCACGAATTCATTTTCTCTGACACCGTTGAGCGAAACGGTCAAAAACTTTTTCGGTTTGAACGGAACATTGGCGGACGAGTATTCGGCGGATGTTCCGTCCGGCGCGACGTAGGCGCGGAGAAATGTGAAATCGCCGGTGTGCCGCGTCCACTCGAAATTGTCCGGGTCGCCGCCGAAAATTCCGATGTTTGACGGCGGCGCGTAGACTACTCGAACGTCTTTAATCAGCGTCGTTTCGTAAAGATAATAAAATAATCCGCTGTTTAATTCCTGAACGCGAATATTTGTTTCCTTAACCGCTTTACTTTGTTCCTGCGTTTGCAAAGCCTCGATTTTTTTCTCGACTGCCTGTTTTCGCGCCGCGCCGGTCAAATCTTCGATACCGGTCGTAATTTGCGCGGTGACGTTTTCAACCCGCGAAGTCAGCAGCAGAGTGTAGCCCGTCGCCGTCAGTTCGTTCGCCGTCGAATCGGCTTTGTAACCGTTCATCGCATAATTATTCGCCGGTGTCGAAGCCTTCACCAGCGCATCGTAACCGACGTGATGGTTGGTCAAAATCAGACCGTTCGGCGAGACGAACTCGCCCGTGCCGAAGCCGCCGCCCGCGATGTTAACGCGCATAATCGCGTCGGCAAGATCAACGCCGTTCGGATTGTAAATCTCCGAAGGTTTGATTTTTAGACCTTTGCCCGCCAGCGGCAGTTTGCCGATTTGGTCGGGCGTGAACATTCCCTCGTCAGGAATGGCAAAGGCGAATGACACCGATGATAAAATAACGGCGCACATTAAAATGTAGGTTGAAAAGATATTTAGTTTTAAACGCATTTACTGGAAAGCTCCTTGATTTGTCTGTAACTTAATTACTATCGCATTTTTTGATTTTATTCAAAAACACCGAGAATCTCATTTTTTTGATAAAAACTCTGCCGATTAAACATTGCTCGAATTCCTCTTGGCGGCTTCATCCGCTGAATTCCGAATCAGTATTGAATCAAACTGCCTTCGCGTTTGGCGCGTTTGATGGCGCGTCCGAAAACCCAGAGCGAAAAGGGAAGCAGCACGACGAGAAAACCGAGCAGAATATAAAACGACGATTCGACCTCGCCGAAACCTTTGCCCTGAATCAAAACGCCGCGAATGCCGTCGAGTCCGTGCGTCGAAGGATTGATATACGACAAAGCCTTGCCGCCGGTCGCGCCTAACGCTTCCTGAAGCATTTCCTTCGGATAAAATACGCCCGAAAAAAGTGCCGTTCCCGCACCCAAAAGAATGGCAAACGGATCGCCGCGCTTGAAAACCATCGCAAAGCTCGCCGATAAAATGCCGATGGAAGCTAAAACCAGCGTCGTTAAAATCAGAAACGACAGCGCAAGCAGCAAATTGCCTTGGTAGTTGACGTTGAAGAACAGCCAGCCGAAAAATAAATAAAGAAACGAGTTAAAAGTTGCGTCAACGTAAGCCCACGCCGAACTCGAAACAATCACGGTCGGCACGTTGATCGGTGTCAGCAAAACCGATTCGAGCGTTCCCTGCATCTGTTCCTGCCGGATGGCGTTGGCGAGCGCGGAAAAGCCGGTCATAAAATAATTGAGCATCGCCAAGCCGGTCAGCCACGCCGCGAGCGGATTTTGCCACTGCGCGTATTGCGCCAGCGGAAATCCGGCGAAGATGCGCGAAATAAAATAAAACGTCGTCGAAATTCCCAAAATCCACAAAAGTTTGATAAAAAACTCGACGCGATAAGAAAGCGCAAGCTGGAAATCGCGGATGATAAAAGCTCGGATGCGGCGCAAAAGCAACATTTTACGAATTTACAACGTCGGCTCGCGGCGGACAAATCAGAAAGCGGAAAATTGCAATCCGCTTCCGAAATTTCTACAATGACGAGATGAAGATTTCCCGTTCAACATCAATCTGCGGTTTTCTCGTGCTGATTTTGCTGCTCAATTCGTGTTCGGGAAACGGCTCTGCAAATAGCAATGCAGTCAGCCCGAATGTTTCTTCAGAAATTAATTCAAATGCCGAGATTGTTCCGCAGGATAACGTCGAGGAACTCGCCAAAATTATCAAATTAAACTTCACGCCCGAAGAAGCGACTTACAGCGAAATTAACCAAAACATCAAAAACAGCGACATCAATTCGCCTGCGCCGAATGAAAAAAGAATCGTCGCCGTTCTCAGGTTTTCTGCGGAAAACGCCGGTCAAGTCGCCGCCCAAGCGGAGAAATACAAGCCCGCCGCGCCCGCCGACGTTGACGCGGAAAGCTGGTTTCCCGCCGAACTCATCGCGCAGAGCCAACTGACCGGCGACGGTTCTTTGAAAGGTCTGACCTACGCGGCGGACGATTTCCTGCAACCTCCTTACAGCAAAGGCAAATTGACGCGCATCGGAAGCAGCGGTTATTTTATTTTGGAGTTAATTTCCCTGTAAAAGGTTAATTTAAGATTTTAGTCGGTTCGGCTCTTCGCGCAGTGGCGTTGGTTTGTTTGCTGTCAGCTAAGAGTTCGCACAAAACTTTGAGCCGACACATTTCGGCAGCGCCAATCGCGGCTAGTTTTGTTTCGTGTCAAGTGTAATTGCCAGACGATAAATCGCCGCGCTGGTCACTTCGATTTCCTTGCTTGCCGTCGAATCTTTCACCGAAGCCGTGATTCGATATTTCGTTGCGCCTTCGGAAAATCGAAACGTGAATTCGCCGCTGTAACTGGCGATTGATGAGCCGACTTTCTTGACCGAGCCGTCGCTTGCAACTTTTTCAATCAGCACTTTTGCGCCGCCCGCGCTTCTGCCATCCGCCGCAAAAATGCTGCCTTTGATAATCACCTGCGTTCCCTGGTCAACCGACAAAATCAACCGCTCTCCCAAATCGTTCAGCTTCTTTTTTTTGATTTCGACGTTGTATAAAACACCGGAACTGTAGCCGTCCTTGTTAAAAACGACGTTGTAATTACCGGCTTTCAATCCTTCCAAAACGAAATTGCCTTTCGTGTCGGCGGTCGTCGATTTAACGTCTTCGCCTTTCAAACGAGCGGTGACGGTTGCCGCCGCGATGCCTTCGCCCTTCACCGTGCGAACTTTTCCTTTGAATCCGCCGGTTTCCTGCGCTAAAGCCGTGAGACTCGAAAAGGTCAGCAGCAAGGCGAGCAGAATAGAATATTTGAACAACTTCATAATTTTTTGGTCTGTAAATAGAGTTTCTAACTGATGTTACGCAAGTGACTGGAGCGGAATCCGTTCCGGTTGCATTGAGCGCGTGAGCGCGAAAAAACCTGGCGACGGCTTTGAGCTTTCATCGCAGCGAGTATTTTTTCGCACCGAAGCGATGCTCAATGGCAACCGGGACGGATTGCGCTCCAGTGGTTTTTCTCGTTTTGCGTAACATCAGTTTCTAAATGTTTTGAGTCCAAACTTTAGTTTGCCGCGCCCGTAAAACGCGGCGTAAAGCAATCTAAAGCGTGAACTCAAAACTTCACAAAACTTAATTTACAGGTTGCTCACGCGCTCGCGGTTTCCGATTTCAGTTCTTCACGAAACTGCTGCGCTACGTCATTGATGATTTCATTGAGTGTTCGGGTTGGCTGATAGCCGATCAACCGCGCCGCTTTTTCGAGCGATGGAACGCGCCGCCGCATATCTTCAAAACCTTCGCCGTAGGCTTCTTCGTAAGGAATATATTTGATTTCGCTGCGGCTGCCGGTCAGCGCGATGGCTTTTTCGGCGAGTTGTTTGATCGTTACTTCTTCAGCATTGCCGATGTTCATCACCTGCCCGAAACATTCCGGCGTTTCGAGAGTTTTCGCCAACGCTCCGACGACATCTAAAACGTGTCCGAAACAGCGCGACTGTCCGCCGTCGCCGTGGACGATCAGCGGTTCGTTTCTGACCGCCGCTTTAACGAAATTCGGCACGACCATTCCATACTGTCCGGTTTGGCGCGGTCCGACCGTATTAAACAGACGGACGACGGCGACCGGCAGGCGCGTTTCCTTAAAGTGCGCCAACGCTAAAAATTCGTCTAACTCTTTGGCGCAGGCATAAGCCCAGCGATGTTTCGAGGTCGAACCTTTCAAAATATCGTTGTCTTCAGCGAACGGAACTTCCGAACTTTTGCCGTAGACTTCCGAAGTCGAAGGAATTAAAACGCGCTTGCGATAACGAGCGCAACTGCCTAAAACAACATCCGTTCCGCGAAAAATGGTTTCGATGGTTTTGACCGGATGCTCCATAATCAATTTAACGCCGACCGCGCTCGCCATATGGAAAACGCGGTCGGTTTCACGAATTAATTCTTCCATCAATGATTCGTTTAAAACCGTTTCGATGATAAAACGAAAGCGTTCCTGTCCTTCGAGATGCGCGACGTTTTGGTAGCTTCCCGTCGAAAGATTGTCAATGACCGTGATGTCGTGTCCTTCGCCGTGCAGTTTATCCGCCAGGTGCGACCCGACAAAACCTGCGCCGCCGGTGATTAGTATTTTCATAAAATATTTCTTGAATTAAAATTTTGCTAATTATTTTCGAGTTTTTCTACTCTTTTCAAAGTTGATTTTGACGCTTCTTTAAGTTCGCCGATTTCGTCTTGATTACGAATTTGAGCATCAATTAAGGCGTTCATCTTAAAGTCGAAATCCTGACGCGATTCATTCAGCGCGTAAAAGTATTTTTCCAGCCGCTCGTCGTGGCTGACTAATAAATCTTTCATAATTAAAATTGCTTCCTCGACCACGCTCATTCTGTTTTCAAGACTCATCAGTTTCACCTCCTGTTTCCGCTTAAAAGTATTGTCTTACGCTTTCATTCTTTCCGCAAAGTAAGCGACCGTTTTCTGCAAACCTGCATCGAGCGGAATCGTCGGCGACCAACCGAGTAGATTTTTCGCCCGTTCAATGTTCGGCTGCCGCTGTTTCGGATCATCCTGCGGCAGCGGCAGATGCGTGATTTTTATATCTCTGCCAACCGCTTTGGCGACTTCGTGAGCCAATTCATTCATCGTAAATTCGCCCGGATTGCCGATGTTGACCGGCAGATGAATGTCGTCGGCTTCGGTGTTCATCAAGCGAATAAAACCTTCGACCAAATCGTCTATGTAACAAAACGAGCGCGTCTGTTCGCCCGTGCCGTAAATCGTTAAATCCTCGCCGCGCAGAGCCTGCACGATAAAATTGGAAACCACGCGCCCGTCATTCTGCATCATTTTCGGTCCGTAAGTATTAAAAATGCGAACGATGCGCGTATCAACGCCGTTCTGCCGATGATAATCCATAAACAAAGTTTCGGCGACGCGCTTGCCTTCGTCGTAACAGGAACGCAAACCAATCGAATTGACGTTGCCGAAATAATCTTCCGTCTGCGGATGAACCAGCGGGTCGCCATAGACTTCGGAAGTCGAAGCCTGAAAAATTCGCGCCTTGACGCGCTTTGCCATTCCGAGCATGTTGATTGCGCCCATCACGCTCGTTTTGACGGTTTTGACCGGATTATATTGATAATGAATCGGCGAAGCCGGACATGCGAGATTATAAATCTGGTCAACTTCAAGCAGAATCGGCTCGGTGACATCGTGCCGAATCAATTCAAATTGGCGATTGTCGAACAGGTGCGCGATATTTTCGCGTCTGCCGGTGAAAAAATTGTCGAGCGCGATAACTTCGTTGCCTTCTTTAAGCAATCTTTCGCAAAGATGCGAGCCGATAAAGCCCGCGCCGCCGGTTACTAAAATTCGCATAATTTAATTGAGAAGTGAAAATTTTATCACAAAAACTCTTACCTTCGCTTCTTACTTCTCACTTCTCACTTCTCAGTTATTTTAAGTATTTCTCGAAAAAGGTCAAGATTCGTTCGTATTCGTCCGTCCAACTCGTCGGTCTTTGGAAACCGTGATTTTCCGCCGGATACAGCATCGCTTCAAAATATGCGGTTTTTTCCAGCCGAATCAGCTTTTCGATAAGCTGCATCGAATCCTGCGCCGGAACATTATCGTCCACCAAACCGTGCAGAATCAACAGCGGTCTACGCAGCTTGTCGGCGTAGGAAATCGGCGACGAGCGTTGGTAGCCTTCCGCATTTTTATCGGGAAAACCCAATCTTTCCGCCGTATAAACCGGCGACGACGCAAAATAGTTTTTCCAGTCGGAAACCGGACGCAGTGCCGCTGCCGCCGCGACTTTTTCCGGTGCGCGCATCACCAGCATTTCCGCCATAAAGCCGCCGTAGCTGCCGCCGTAGACTCCGATTCGTTTTGCGTCAACCGCGTAATTTGTCACCGCGAAATCAATCGCGTCCAAGTGATCTTCGTAATCTTTGCCGCCGAGAAAATCATAAACGTCCGTCCGAAAATCGCGCCCGTAACCGAGCGATCCGCGATAATCAATGTCCAGAACGACGTAACCTTTCTGCGTCAATAACTGGTTGAACATAAATTCGCGGTAATAATTGTTCCAGCCGTTAATGACGTTTTGCAGATAACCCGCGCCGTGAACGAAAATCACCGACGGATATTTTTTCGATTTATCGAAATCTGCGGGCAGATAAATTTTCGCGGGAATTTGTTTGCCATCCCGCGCTTTTATCGAAATAAATTGCGGCTCATTCCATTTTGTCTGCTTAAACTGTTCGGGAATCGAAGCGGTTAATTTTTTCGGATAATTCAGCCCGCGACATTCGGGACAAACTCGCTGCGCGTGTATTTCCGAAGGCGTATTCCAGCGCGAAAACTCGAACAGCAAAATGTCTTCGTCGCCTTTGGTTGAAAGCTGCGCTCCGTTTTTGATTCCGTCATCGCTCGAAG
>JAJAZE010000341.1 GCA_026785925.1 Pyrinomonadaceae bacterium | reverse complement strand
GAGCAACATCGGATTCTCCGCGCCTCCACAGCAACCCGGCTCGGCAGCCGATGGAACGGCAGGAAACGCGGGTTTCAGCAGTGCGCCCTGGACTCAGACACCGACCTCCGGTGCGATGACCTGGAGTTCGGAAACCTTGGCTCAGAACTCAAACGCGAACGCCATCCGTTGGGGAACGATGTATAACTTCCGTTTTGATTCTAATCGCCCGCCGCAGACTGCCAATGCAACGATCGGCTTCCTTAAGACAGGCGCACCGATTACCGTTCAAATTCAAGCTCCAAGCGGCACTACGGCAGCGACCGTCGCAGTGTCCGGTCGCGTAACGACATTCAGTGGTCAAGGAGTGTCTAATGCCCGTGTGACGACCACCGATTTTGGCGGTAATTCCCGTCTGGCAATCACAAATCCATTCGGCTACTATCGCTTTACTAATGTCTCGGCAAACGGGTTATATACCTTTGTAGTTCGCTCAAAACGCTATACCTTTACATCTCGGACGGTGCAGGTCAATGATAACCTCACGGACGTGAATTTTGTGGCTCAACAGTAATATTAATTTTAAGGCGCGAAATTTAAGGCGGTCTTCGGACCGCCTTTTTTATAAACTCGACACATAATATAAGCTAAACTCGAATCCTTCAACAGCAGTAGACGGTCGCAGGCAATAAATATAACTTTCAACTTCAAAACACCGGGCAGCTTTTTCTAAAACACGCCCCATAACTACCGCGTTTCCGCACTTGATTTTTGGAAAAAGGAAGCGGAAACGCGAGTCTGAACGAGTATACTATTTCGCATTTTTAGAACTATACCGGTTCGGAGATTTATATTCATTTGCGGTTTAGTTTTTATAACTCGCATCAATCCTATCCAACTTTCTGAGCAGCGCGGGAAAAACCAAATCCGCGCCCAAGCCTTTCGTGACCGCCGCGACCTGCGCTTCGATGCCGCCCAGAATCTCCGGTGCGGTGTGAATCAATTCCTTGCCGCCCGATTGCGCGAGGATTTGAATGCGGCACGCCGACTCTAAAATATACATAAACAAAAACGCTTCGCCGACCGATTTCCCGACGGTCAAAACGCCGTGATTTCGCAGCATCATAAAATTCTTCGCGCCCAAATCCGCCACTAGGCGCGGCTTTTCGTCAGCGTTCAAAGCCACGCCTTCATAGTCGTGATAAGCCAAACCGGACAACGGGAAGAGTGATGTCTGCGAGAGCGGCAAAAGCCCTTCACGCTGTGCGGAAACAGCCGTGCCGTAAAGCGAATGCGTATGCAGAACGCAAACCGCATCTTCGCGGGCGGCGTGAATCGCGCTGTGAATCGTAAAGCCCGCCGGATTGATAAAATGCTCGCTCTCGAAAATTTTGTTGCCGTCAATATCAATTTTAATCAAACTCGAAGCCGTGATTTCGTCGAACAGAAAACCATATGGATTGATTAAAAAATGATGTCCTTCATTCGGCACACGCGCCGAAATATGCGTGAAAATAAGATCGTCCCAACCGTAATGCGCGACCAGACGATAAGCGGCGGCTAATTGAACTCGCGTTTCCCATTCGGCAGGTGGAACTTTTTCTTTAATTGATGTCGTCATAATTTTTACGGAAGGAAAATTTACTAAATAATCGGCTCAAACGGCTTGCCGTAAAGTTCCTGATAAACCCAGCCCAGAAACCTGACTTCCGCCGTGCATAACGCTTCGAGCCAGCCGCTCGATAAATACAATCGGCGTTCGGTGTCGGACGAGATTTTTTCAGCCTGCGCGACGGGCGATGCAGACGAATTTAACTGATAACTCGCGGCGATGTCTTCGTTCATCTGTTTCGATTCGCCCAACGCCTGCAAGACTTGCGTGATCCACGCCCGCAATGTGTCTTCTGAATCGTATTCGGCAATCGCCTGAAAAACGCCGATGGCAAAACGCGCTTCGGCATTCTCGAACGGATAAATTTCCACGCCGTTTGCCTCGTCATCCTGCTGTTTCCATTGAAATAATTCCTCGACGTGCGGATTGCGGACAAGCCCGACGCGCCCGTCGTTATTCAAAAACCATTCGAGCAGATCGGCTAAAGAAGTCGTGTTAATATCGCCGCTCGCCGTTTTTTCCAGTTTTGGCGGCTGATTTGTTTGTTCTGTCATAAAAAGATTTTGCCACGAATAACAAGAATGACACGAATGAGAAACTAAAAATAATTTGTGAAAATTTGTATTATTCGCGCCTAATTTCTTTGTTCGCTTTTAAATTGAAACTTGCCTTGACACTGCCGACTGCATCGCCGCGCCGATTTTTTATCGCCAGCGGTGAAATATTCTTTAAAGCGTCCGCGTCGAGAATTTCTAAATGCCGTAAAAGCTCGACCAACACGACGGCGCGAGCGCGTTTGTCATCGCCGTCTTCGATCTTAAAGGCGATGCCCAAACCCGTTTGATACTGCGCCGACGGCAAAACGCCCGCCGAATAAACGCCTTCCGCGCCGATTTTGGAAACGATTTTTCTGCGCCCTGCCTGCATAATCATCGTATCGAGCCGGTCGGTTCCGCCAATCATTTCCGGGTGCGCGAGCATCGCCGACACGACGCGCCGACACGCTTCCCGCGTTTCGGCATCAAAATTTTTCGGCGGGCAAACGAGCCGCGCAAAACTCTTTGCCATCGCGGAAATCGGAAGCGCGAAATTCGGCGCGGCGCAGCCGTCAATACCGATTTTTAGTTCATCTTTCGGAACGCCGGAAAACTCCGCGATGCACTCTAAAATTGCCTGCTGAATCGGATTTTCCAACTGCTCATAACTATTCAAGTCCGCGCCGATGTGCTTCGCCAAAGCGAGCATCGCCGCGTGTTTGCCCGAACAATTGTTGTGAAGCTGAGTTGGTTTTTCGTTGTTCCGAACCATTTCCTCGGCGCGTTTTTCGTCAAACGGCAAATGCGTTCCGCAGCGCAAATCGGCTTCGCTTAATCCGATTTTGTCCAGCATTTGCCGGACGGTTTCGACGTGCATCGCCTCGCCCGAATGCGAACCGCAGGCGAGCGCGATTTCCTTTTCCGAAAACCCGAATTGATACGCCGCGCCGCTTTTCAAAAACGGAATCGCCTGAAACGCTTTCGCCGACGAACGCCAGAACGTTACGATCTCCGGGTCGCCCAACGAGAAAAGCGTTTCGCCCGCGCCGTCCACGACGATTAAATGTCCTCGATGAATTGATTCGATTGTTGCGCCGCGAACTACTTTGGCTAGGACTTCAGATTGCATAAATTTGTTCGACAAACAAGCGGAAAAAACTTAACAGGATATTCAGGATAAACAGGATGGAAAATTATAAATCGGCTTTCGGTTTTATCCTGAATATCCTGTCCATTCTGTTTGAATTTTACTTCGCCGCGCTCAACATTTCTTTGGCGTGTTGCCGCGCCGTTTCGGTAATTTGTGCGCCGGTCAGCATTCGGGCTATTTCTTCGGTTTTTTCGTCGTCGTTTAATTCCTTCACGCCGACTTTTGTTTTTTTGCCAACGGTTTCTTTTTCGACTAAAAAATGCCGGTCAGCGAGCGACGCGACTTGCGGCTGATGCGTGACGCACAAAACTTGCTGCGTTCGCGCCAGTTCCTTTAATTTCAAACCGACGGCTTCGGCGACGCGCCCGCCGATGCCGACATCAATCTCGTCGAAAACCACCGATTTTCCCACGTCCGACGATTTCGCCGTCGTCTTTAAAATCAGCATCAGACGCGACGCTTCGCCGCCGGAAGCGACTTTTGCCAGCGGTTTCGGCGATTCGCCGACGTTCGCCGAAAAGTAGAATTCAATGCGGTCACAGCCTTTCGCCGTCAGATTTTTATTCGTCTCGCCGCGTAAATCAGGCGCGTCAATCCGCACTTCAAATTTAGCTTTTTCGAGCGCGACCGCCTTCAGGCTCGCTTCGACTTCCTTTTCAAATTTTCGCGCGGCTTTCGTTCGTTTGTCGTGAATCTCCGCCGCGATTTTTAAATAATCCTCGCGCTGTTTCGCCAGAATCTTTTTTAGTTCTTCTTTGCGCTCCTCAAAACCTTCGATGTTTTTCAAACGCGCTTCGGATTCTTCCAGATGCGCCAAAACTGTTTCAATCGCGCCGCCGTATTTGCGCTTCAAACGCGAAATTTCCGCCAGACGATTTTCAATCACTTCGAGACGTTCGGGCGAAAATTCCAGCCGATTGCGAAAATCGCGCACGGACATCGCCAAATCTCCCAAAACCGCCTGCGCCGTTTGCAAACTTTCGCCGTATTCGCCGAACGATGATTCGTATTCGGTTAATTCCGTGATTTTCCGCGCCGCTTTTTCCAGCGTCGAGACGGTTGACGCTTCGTTGTCGTAAAGCAAAAGATAGGCTTCATCGCTCAACGCCGAAAGTTTTTCGACGTTGTTGAGCCGCCGTTTTTCTTCGTCGAGCGCGTCGTCTTCGCCCGTCTGCGGGTTGACTTTTTTGATCTCGTCAACTTGAAACTGCAAAACGTCGAGCAGTTGCAGTTTCTGCGTTTCGTCTTCGCGCAAACTTTCGATTTCCTTATTTATTTTGGCAAATTCCCGATACTTACCCGCCAGATTCGCCCGCAAATTTTGCAGATTGGCGTATTCGTCCAAAATTTCCAGATGATTCGACGGATTAAACAGCGTCGCCTGTTCGCCCTGCCCGTGAATGTCCACCAGATATGCGCCGATTCGTTTGAGAAAGCTGCCGGTGACGAGTTGATTGTTGACGAAAATTCGGTTCTTGCCGCTTAATGCCAAATCGCGCCGCACGATAACATCAATTTCGGCGGCATCTTCCAATTCGATTCCGCTTTCATAAAATATCTCGTGTAAGTTCGCGTTTGAAGCCAGATTGAAAAGTCCTTCGATCTGCGCCGACTTTTCGCCTTCCTTAATCAAATCCGAAGAAATACGGTCGCCGGTCAGCGCACCGAGCGAATCAACGATAATTGATTTGCCCGAACCCGTTTCGCCGGTCAAAAGGTTTAATCCGGGCGAGAATTCAATTTGCAATTCGTCAATCAAAGCGATGTTTTTGATTTTTAGAAGTGAAAGCATAATCCAATTACAGATTCTGGATTTTGGATTTTGGATTGTAAAGCCGCGAACAATTTTTGGAGAGGATTTTAGCCACAGAGTTCACAGAGTAAATCAAAAGGCAAAACAAAAGAATCTCTACATTAATTTTTTTCCTGTGTTTCTCTGTGAACTCTGTGTTCTCTGTGGCTAAAATTTCTTCAGTAAAAGTTTCTCTCCTTTCGTCCATTTGCCGTTCGTGAAAATCGCGTCGGGCGGGAAAATTTTCTCCAAATCTTTCGCCTTCCAATCAATTTCGCGCGTCTTTTTGTAAAACATAAATTCACCGCTGCCGCCGTTTCGCACGAGACCGCTTTTGTTGACCAGATAAAAATCTTTCGCATCGTATTCATCCAAGCCCGTGTAAATTGATAAATCGCCGATTTCCCGAATGAATGTCGGCGCGAACTCGGCGGCGCGGCGGCGGTCGGTGTTAATCGAGATGTCGGCGGTGAACGGTTCGGCGTTTTCGGCGAAATTGACGATGTTGGCGCGGCGGAAAATGTAATTGTATAAGCCGCCTGAACTATTGAACGGCAATGTTTCGTAAATTTTTGCGTCGGCTTGCCGCTCGCTTTTATCAGCCAGCGATTTGAGCGCGGACAGATAGGCGACGTAGTTCAATTTGACGAGAAACATCTCGTCTCTGCCGTGCAGTGCGCCGGTTTCGATTAAAATCACGGGCGTTCCCCATTCGGAAATTTTATCGCCGAATGCGCGCGGATTATATTCGTCGTCGTAACGCCCGATGTGTCCGGGAACGAATTGATTGAGCGCGTTAATCATCACGGCGCAGATTCTTTTGTTGCGCTCGTGTCCGTCGTTGGTTTTGCCTTCGGGATTGCCGAGAACGGCGAGCAGCGAAATGGTCGCCTGCTTCGGCGTTCTGCCGACCGTCGTCAGCGAACCTTGATTGTGCAGATTAAAACCGATGGCGGGCTGCCACTCGTCGCGCAGTTTTTTCAGCAGATTTCCTTCGGGCGTTTGCAAATCCTGCGCGTCGCGGTTGATGTCAATGGATTGCAGATTGCGCCGCTGAAAAAGTTCCGCGCCGTCCGGGTTGAGCATCGGCACGACGCGAATCGTCAAGCTGTTCTCTAATTCTTTAACCCAGCTTTTGCCGCGATTTTTCTGTAAATACGCCAACATATCAAGCACGGCGGGCGTTGCCGTCGGCTCGTCGCCGTGCATCTGCGACCACATAAAAACTTTCGTCGCGCCTTTGCCCCATTCGATTTGATAAATCTCGCGGCTCGCGTAAGATTTTCCGACTTCCTCGACTTTCAAACCGATTTTTTTTAATTCATCGAGCTGTTTTTTCAAATCGGCGTGACGCAGATCGGAAGGCGCAATTGTTGAAAAATGCTGTTTGTCCCAATCCGCCGCGAAATCCTTGGCAGTTTGCGCGGGCGTGACGGTGTTGTTTAAGAAAAAGAAGGCGAAAAGTATTAAAGCGAATTTCATAGCACAAAGATCATACTTTTTTCCGCGCAAAAATAAAACGGCAAGCCGCGAAACTTACCGTTCGTCTATAAAAATGGTGGCTGAAGAGTGACTTGAACACTCTACCTTCGGGTTATGAATCCGACGCTCTAACCAGCTGAGCTACCCAGCCACGAATAATCAATTATAGATTGAGCGGCGCAAAGGTCAAGTTTTCACGGCATAAAACCGGTAATTTTTGGCGAATCAGTTTGAAATTGGTATAAT
>JAJAZE010000340.1 GCA_026785925.1 Pyrinomonadaceae bacterium | reverse complement strand
GTATGTTGGATGGGAAAAGGCGATGTGCAGGTGCTGAATGTGCCTGACCCGAAAATTTTAAATGAGCGCGACGCGATTATTAAAATAACGCGGACGGCGATTTGCGGCTCGGATTTGCATCTTTACAACGGTTATATTCCTTCGATGCAGTCGGGCGATATTCTCGGACACGAATTTATGGGCGAAGTCGTCGAAACCGGCAGCGCGGTTTCTAACTTGAAAAAGGGCGATAAAGTAGTCGTGCCGTTCACGATTGCGTGAGGCAGTTGTTTTTTCTGCCAGCACGAAATGTTTTCGGTCTGCGATAACTCGAACCCGAAACCCGAAGGACAGGAAACGCTTTACGGTTACGCCGGTTCGGGGCTGTTCGGTTTTTCGCATTTGATGGGCGGATTTGCGGGCGGACAAGCCGAATACGCGCGAGTTCCGTTCGCCGATGTCGGACCGTTGAAAGTTCCCGATTCGATTGACGACGAAAAGGTTTTATTTTTATCGGACATTTTTCCGACCGGCTATATGGCGGCGGAAAACTGTAACATCCAGCCGGGCGACACGGTGGCGATTTGGGGAGCGGGTCCAGTCGGGCAGTTTGCGACGAAATCGGCGTTGATGCTCGGCGCGGAGAAAGTCGTGCTGATTGACCATTATCAAGACCGTTTGGATTTTGCCAAAGACAATAATGATAACGTCGAGACCATTAATTTTGACGACAAGGAAGTTCACGACCAGTTAAAAGATTTCACTGGCGGGCGCGGACCCGACTCGTGTATTGATGCCGTCGGGCTGGAATCGCACGGCACTTCGCCTGACGCGATTCTCGACCGCGTGAAAGCGGCGGTGTTTTTGGCGACCGACCGCACACACGCTCTCCGGCAGGCAATTTTCTGCGTTCGCAAGGGCGGAACCGTTTCGATTCCCGGCGCATACGGCGGATTTATGGACAAATTTCCAATCGGCGCGGCTTTCAATAAAGGCTTGACTTTCAAAATGGGACAAACACATATGCAGGCGTATATGCCGAAACTCTTTTCCGCCATCGAAGAAGGAAAAATTGACCCGTCGTTCGTCATTTCGCATCGTCTGAGTTTGTCGGAAGCACCGATGGCTTATGACAAATTCAATAACCTGAAAAACGATTGGCGCAAAGTGGTTTTAACTCCATAACAGTCGTTGCTAAAAAATCGAACTTGCGATTGAGTAGTATCAGTCGCAAGTTTTTTCTTTTTAAATCAATTTGCTTGAAAAAACCGCAACCAATTTGCGAAAAAAATCGTAAAGGTTTATGTTGAAGCAGTAGTCGTTCGGATTGAACGACGAAAATTAAAAACACGGAGAGTGTTAAGAAATGAACCAGAAATATAACTACGGAATCGTCATCGGACGTTTCCAGCCATTCCATTTAGCACACCAATCTTTAATCCAGCACAGTTTATCGCTCGCCGAAAAAGTCATCGTCATCCTTGGCTCGGCACGAAGTGCGCCCGACGTGAAAAATCCGTTCACGCCCGCGATGCGCGAGGAAATTATCCGCGCTTGTTTTCCAAAAGATGCGGACAGATTGATTTTCCGCGCCGTGCGCGATTACCCGTATAACGACCACGTTTGGACGGCGGAAGTTCAAAACATCGTCGGCGAGATTGTCGAAGAAAACGAAAACGCGGAACACGCCAAAATCGCCGTCGTCGGATTTTTCAAAGACAAAAGCTCCTATTACCTGAATCTTTTTCCGCAGTGGAATTTTGAAGAATTTTATTCGGCGGACAAAAAACTTTTGAGCAGCAACGCGACCGTCATCCGCGAAAAGTATTTCAACGAAGACGAAACGTGGCGCGAACTCGTTCCCGAAACTGCGGCGCGATATTTGGAAGTTTTCAAAACGACCGAATTCTTTCCGCCGCTGCAAGGCGAGTTTGCATACATTCGTAAATACAAACAAGATACGCGCTTTGTCGGTGTACCGTTCGCGCCGATTTTCGTGACGACCGACGCGGTGGTCGTCCAAAGCGGACACGTTCTCGTCGTGCGCCGACGAGTTCATCCAGGCAAAGGCTTGCTCGCGCTGCCCGGCGGATTTCTTGCGCCCGACGCGACGCTCGAAGATTCGGCGATTCGTGAATTAAAAGAAGAAACAAACATCAAAGTTTCGGCGGCGGTTCTACGCGGCAGTATAAAAAACTCTCACGCCTTCGATTATCCCGAACGCTCACAGCGCGGACGCACCGTAACCTTCGCGTATTTCATCGAGTTGGAGCCGAGTTTGAAAGACGGTCTGCCGCGCGTTAAAGGCGGTGACGATGCCGCCAAAGCCTTCTGGCTGCCGCTTTCGGCGTTGGGCGAAAAGGAAGACGAATTTTTTGAGGATCATCTGCACATCGTGAAATATTTTTTGGGAATGTAGAAATAAAAATTAGGCTTTCGGGTAGAAAGCCGAAAATGGAGATAAAAATATGTTTGAAATTAACAGAATAGTTGATACGGACTCGTATAAAGCGAGCCATTGGCTGCAATACCCGCCGAACACGACGCGGGCTTTTTTCTATCTCGAATCGCGCGGCAGCGATAGGGATTGGAATGAAACGGTGTTTTTCGGTTTGCAGTATTTACTGAAAAATTATTTTCTCGCGCCGTTCACGCAGGCAATGGTTGAAGAAGCCAGAGAAGTTATCGAGGCGCACGGTTTGCCGTTTAATTATGACGGTTGGACGAGTTTGATAAAAAAGCATAACGGCAAATTGCCTTTGCGGATTCGCGCTGTTGCCGAAGGTTCAATCGTGCCGCTGCATAATGTTTTGATGACGGTCGAGACGACGGACGACGAGTTTGCGTGGCTCGGCAGTTGGTTTGAATCGCAGTTGATGCGGGTTTGGTATGCGATTACCGTTTCGACGCAAAGCCACCAAATCAAGCGCGACGTTTATAAATTTTTACAGGAAACGGCGGACGATGCGGACGCGGAAATTCTTTTTAAGGTTCACGATTTCGGTTCGCGCGGCGTGTCGTCACAAGAAACGGCGGCAATCGGCGGCGCGGCGCATCTGGTAAATTTTCTCGGCTCGGATACGATGGCGGCTCTGCTTTTGCACCGCAAGTTTTATCAAGAACCGATGGCTGGTTTTTCGATTCCGGCGGCGGAACATTCGACGATTACGAGTTGGGGACGCGAAAATGAAATCGAGGCTTATCGAAATATCCTCAAACATTTTGCCAAGCCGAACGCGCTGGTCGCCGTCGTTTCCGATTC
>JAJAZE010000339.1 GCA_026785925.1 Pyrinomonadaceae bacterium | reverse complement strand
TTTTCCGGTTTTCGGCGGCGGCGGGCTGTCGGCTCGGATTTGAAAGTCTGATTTATTAAACTCAGCGGTTGGCATCGGCGACAATCGCCGGAAAATCGCGTTCGCTTCACGCTCGCTCAATTTAACGGCTTCGGCGTGAACGAGTTTGGGATTTTCTTCGCCTTTCGGTTCTTTTTCGCGCACCCCGAACTGCAAACCTTTTACCTCCGGCGGATCGTCCGGTCGGTCGGTTTTTTGAATTCTGTTTTGTGCCGCCGCCAACGGTGCAAACAAACTAATCCAAATTGTGTAAATCAGATTAAGGCAAATGAGTTTTTGGTAGTTCATCTTCAAGTATTGATTAAGTTAGGTTTCCGGTTAGAAGATGAGGCGTGGAGCGAAAACGGTTGCTTCGGGCGTGTTTCCGCGATTAAATTATACGAAACGCGGACATAAATTCAAAACCGGTATACCCAACAAGAATTGGTTTGCGAAAATGGCAGAACCGGGAGCGTGAGCGACCGGCGGGCGGTTTAATGCGACAGCCGGGTCGCTCACGCTCGCGGTTCTGACTGGTTGACATTTTTCCGCATTCCATTTTTTATTTGGTATAAAACGGGCGTTTAACTGGAGAGAGAAGCGTCTCGCTTGCCGTCTGTTCGAGCGCAGCCGGAGTCGAACACGCCTCTCGATTGCCCGAAACTTTTAGCAATCACGCGGCGTTCCGTTCTCGCCGAGCCTCGAACGAGGCAAGCGAGACGCTTGCGCTCCAGTCGGTTGAATTATGTTCAGCCTTCAAATTATATTTCGATGAAACAAAAATCTTGGTGACGAACGATTGTGCCGCACTCGCGCAATTTGCAGGTTCTTTGATTAGCGATGTTCTGCGGAGTCAAGCATCTGTCGCTGTTTGACAGCTTTCCGTCCGTCTTCGGAATTCTCGAAGTAAAAGTTTAAAGCATCGTCCAATACCGCTTCGAGCGTATGTCCCTTTTTCATTCGTTTGACGAGTTTCAGCAAATCCATAAAATCCGAGCGCAGCCGATAGCCGGTCTTCTCGATTCCTATTTCAGAAGCCTGCCCGCGTGAAAGCAAAAACGGGTTCGAGGTGTTGATAGTTGAAATTTCGGTTGCTTCGGCGACTTTTTCGCTTTCCTCCGCCTCCGAATTTTCAACCGCTAAAGCGGCGCGACGATCCGTAATTATCGCGGATTCGGCTGATTCCGGCTCCGGCGACACAATGCTTTCGTCGTCGGTCAGTTTTTTAATATCCTCGTCGCTCGGTTTTTCCGGCTTGGAAAACGTCTGTCTTCTGATGTCCTTTTTCATTTTTTCATCATCTCCATAATTTCCGTGCATAAAGCCCGAACCTGATTGCCCGGTTTGACCGCCGTTCTGGTTCCGAGTTCGACAACTCCCATTCCGCTCGAAACCGCGTCCTGAAACGCTTGATATTGACCTAATCTTGTTTTGAGCAGTTTGAAGTCTTCCCACTGCTCAAGCTGCTCCAACACGGTTTGCCCTAAAACTGATTGCTCGTTCATTCCGTTTATCAGAATTGAAACTTGTAGCGCGTCGTTTCTTTTCATACCGAGCGACACGATTTTTAAAAACTGAACCGTTGATTCGACATCGAGTTCACTAGTTTTGACCGGAACCAGCAGATAGTCGGCAACCGCCACCGCCGCGTGCGCTTCCTCCGTAATTCTCGCCCCGCCGTCAATCAAAATATATTCATATTTATCGCGCAGCCGGTGGACGTTCCTCAAATTTTTCGCCGGCAGGTGAGTTGTTTGAACGAACGGTAATTCCCCGCTTTCGTTGACCTGTTCGCGCCGCGCACTCCAAACCATCGTTGATTGCTGCTCGGCATCAGAGTCAATGACCAAAACTTCGTATCCGCGATGAGCAAGTTCAACTGCCAAATTGGTCGTCACCGTGCTTTTGCCCGCACCGCCCTTTTGATTTGAAACGGCTATTATTTTCGCTTCCGGTTTTTTCATTTTCAGCTTTACAATTGTTTATTCTTTTTCTTACGAAATTAATTTCCTACATTGATGTTTATCTGCGAAAAAGTTTAATAAGTCAAGTGCTTA
>JAJAZE010000338.1 GCA_026785925.1 Pyrinomonadaceae bacterium | reverse complement strand
TCGCCCCGCTGTTTTTTTTTAAGGATAAAGGATTAATAAGAGGTTGCCAGTCGGCAGTCGGCAGTCAGCGGACAAATTCCTGCCGACTGCCACTGCCGACTGCCACTGCCGACTGCCACTGCCGACTGCCGACTGCTTTACTTCATCCTTCGTCCCTTCTCAAGTTCACCTCAAGCGCGAATTTTAAAACATCAAGCGTTTCTCAAGCGGCGAAGATTATATTCAAAACATCAGCAGAAAGTCTGCACCAAAAACATTAAAAACGGAGAGAGTGAAAAAATGAAACGCAGTGAAAATAAATCAATGAGACACGCAGTTATCAGAATTTCGGCAATCGCATTGTTGTTGGCGATGGTCGTATCGAGTTTTTATTTGCCGTTCGGTTCAGTGACAGCGAACGCATCGGGCAGCCCGGAGACGGTGGCGAGCCTTACGCAATTCAACCGCCGCAGTGCGCCGAATTTCGATTTGAACGAGACGCGCAATCTGGCAGGAATTCGCCAGGCGACGGGCGAGCAGCTTTCGGCTTTTGAAAACTTGAAACAGGCGACAAACGCCTCGAACGCGAAAATTCGCTGGAACGAATTCGGCGGCTCGCCCGACGCGATTTATGATTTTGCCAGCGCACCTTCAACGGCTTCGCCGGAAGACGCGGCTCGCGCCTTTCTCGCCTCCAACTCCGCTTTGTTCGGCGTTGCCGATGTGTCAACGCTGCGTGTTTTTACCAACCGCGAAGCACTCGGCGGTTTTATGATTCGTTTTCAGCAAACAATCGGCGGCATTGATGTCAAAGACGGCGGCATCGGGATTGTGATGAATGCTGACAAACAGGTCATTATGGCTTCGGGTCCGCATTTCCGCGATGTTAACGTCAACACGACTCCGACGCTTTCGGTCGAACAGGCACGCAGCGCGGCTGATGCCGATTTACAACAATTTCAATTTTCTTATCCCGGACAAGCTACGCAACTGCTGCAAGCCGGCTTGAGTCTAATTTCCGAGCAAGCCGCCGCCGCCAACAATATCGAGCCGAAACTCGGCATTTATCCGACGGCTGACGGTTACAAACTCGTTTGGAAAGTCGCCAAGTTTTCGACCAATCCGTTCGGTTTGTATATGGTTTCGGTTGACGCGCACACCGGCGAAATCATCGCCCGCAAAGATTTCATCAGCTTCCAGCAAGCTCCCGGACAGGAAACCGCCGATGTTTTTCCGAAATACCCGGACATCACCGATGAATTAAAAAACCAAGGTATTATCAGCGTTTGCAACGGTGCGCCGTGCGGACAACAGCGCGTCACCCTGCGAAAATTCCATCCGTCGAACAGAGTCTCCGGTTTAAACGGAACTTTGACCGGAACGCACGCGCTCGTCAACAACGCCTTGGCGACCAAGCAGCCATTCGCGCAAGCCGCGCTCGGAACGTGGCACTTCCGCAACAATAATCCGGCGGGCTTTGAAGGACGCACCAATGAATTAGATCAATTTGCCGAACCAGCCGAGCATCAGGACGAAATCAATGCTTTCTTTTTCACGACCTACCTGCTCGAATATGTTGACCATCTGCACATCGGCGGCGACAACGGTTCATTCGGCGGCGGCGGCGGACGTTTCCCGGACGATTACCCGAACAAAACCAACCCTTTGCCCGCGACGGTTCATATGCCCGACGTGATTACTCCAATCGGCGGCGGCAGCTATCCGCCGCCGACCGACCCGCAATTCGCGCAGAAAGTTCTCGGTCTCGACAACGCTTTCGCTTTGAATCTGACGAGCATTATCGAATCGGTTTCCGGCACGAAATCGCCGCTCGTCGTCAACCCGACTTTTTACGGACACGGATTTTTATTTAACGACTTGGCTCTCGAAGGAACAGTTCCCTATCACGAAGGAATGCACGCCATCACTTCGCCGATTGCCGGTTTGGAAGGCGAACCGGAAGGCGGCGCACTCAACGAAGGTCAAGCCGATATGTGGGCGTTCACGATTACCGATAATGCGTCTTTGGGCGATTACGTCGTCAACGCGCATAAATATCGCCAACGCTTCCGCGATTTGGGTCGCAATCCTGATTCGGTCGCTTATATCAGAAGCGCAAACTCGACTTTGAAATACGGCGACATCGGAACTTTAACCGACCGCACCACCGGACAGCCGGTTTTTGAAGAGCATTACGACGGCGAAATTTATATGTCAACGATGTGGGAAATCCGCGAAATGTTCAATCGGCTGTATCCGACGAACACGACTTTCAAACGCCCGCGCCCTTCTGACGGACAAGCGTTAAAAGCGATTACGAAAGGAACGGAATTTTTTGAACGCGACTTTTTAGGTTCGATGTATATTTTGGGGACGACCGCGCCGGACACGATGGTGAAAGCCCGCGACGCGATGATTGTCGCCGACCAGATGTTGTATTCGTCGGATTCGACCGACGCGGACGCGCCCGGCAAACACCGCGCGATGATCGAGCAAATCTTTGCGGCGCACGAGTTAGGAGTCGGAGCCAGAGAGGTTTCCGGCGGCAAAGCGACGATTTCGACGAAAGTCACCGAATTTGTCGGCAATCAGGTTGCTCCGAGCGTTCCGACAAACGTCCGTCTCGAAGCCGCCAGCCCGCGTTCTTTAAGAGTTAGCTGGAACGGTGTGCAAGGCGCATTAGCCTACGAAATTCTGAAACGCCCGATTAACGCTCGGAACGTGCGCTATTCAAATGGCAAACGCGATTTCAATGACGGCGACGATTCGACCACCGGTTTTCGCCACGTCGCTTTCGTCGGCAACCAGGTTTCATACGAAGACAAAGGTGCGATCAATCAAGTGTTTGCACCGGCAGGCATCAATGATTTGTTCAGCCACGAATACGTCGTCCGCGCCGTCGCCGCCAACTCGACCGGACAACTTGGCTTCTCGAATTTGAGCGGCGCGACGAAAGCCAATAAAGCCGTGCAGGATTTAACCGCGCAGGTTGATTCGGCAATCTCGAATATAACTTTTGCCAACGGTGTGCTGGCATTCGACAACAAATTAACGAATACGCGCGGCGCGCTTTCGAGCGACAAGACAATCTACGCGCCGATTAAATTTGAAGTCTCGAATATTTCAAACCCGACGGTGACAGTCAAAAACGGTGACAGCGGCGCGAACGGTTTTCTTTATAATCAAACGCTCGCACTCGGCGCGACAAGCAACGCTAAACGTCTGGAGTTTAATGACCCGATGGCACAGCTTTTCAGCTTCGACGCGAAGATTACCGGCAATGCATTCACCAGTTCGACGACCGGAACAGGCTCGCAAACTGGAGACGGCACCGGTAATCCGCCGGCACCGGTTGTTTTCTCTATCTTCCGCGAGAATAAAACCGGAACACTCGCCGGTGGCGATGCCAGCGGAACTACCTGGGGAAATCCCGCAACTAAGGGCATCACCTGGGATGATGTCGAAGTGACGACGAAATCGGATGCTTTAGGTCTCGATGCGACTTTGAGTTCATTGACAGCGGTTGACCTCGATTTTGAACTGCGAACCGTTGACGGGCAGATTTTGGCGAGATCAGCCGGCGCGACCGCGACCGAGCGTGTTTCGGCAACCGTTCAACCGAACACAATCTATATTTTGCGTGTTCTCGGTTTTGCCAACGGTCCGACGACTTTCAATATCGTCAGCGATCAACTCTTGCCGAACGGTTCACCGAATGCCAACGCCGGAACGCAAACTTCGGGCGGCGGTTCGACCGGCGGAGGAACAACGAGCGTTGCCAGACTCATTCGGTTTACGGTTAATCCGGTAACCGGCAGTGTGACCAGTCAATTGCTTCAATAGAATTTGCTCTGACCGGCAAACAACCGAAAGCGCACTATTAGAAATTTCTAATAGTGCGCTTTCGGTTGTTTGCTGCCGCTATAGGATGATGAGGAGATTAGCGAAGAGTTTTTTATTATTTGAAATTGTTGTATGATGGCGGTTCAAACAAACAAAAATCTTTTAATCGGAAATCCTTATTCGAGGATTGCGACTTAAAAACATCCAACCGAAATGAAAAAAATTATCAGCCGAATCGTCTTTTTAGCTGCTGTTGTCACATTGTTTGCGACATTTAATTGCGCTCAAAAAATTTCAGCCGACGAGCAGAAAATCGTCAGTTATATTGACGCGCACATCGAAGACGCAATTACGCTGCTCGAAAAAACGGTCAATATCGAAAGCCCGACCGAAAATTTAAACGGTGTCAGGCAAAGCGGAATGATTCTTAAGGATGAATTTGAATCGCTCGGTTTCACCGCGAAATGGATCGAGATGCCGGTTGAAATGAAACGCGCCGGGCATTTGATCGCTGAGAAAAAAGGCACGAAAGGCAAGCGGATTTTGCTGCTCGGTCATTTGGACACCGTGTTGAGCGGCGAGAAGTTTCGGCGCGACGGCAGCAAAGGCTACGGCACGGGCGCGGCGGATATGAAAGCCGGGAACGTCGTTTTGTATTACGCTTTAAAGGCTTTGAATGCCAGCGGCGCACTCAGAGATGCGCGGGTCATCGTGTTGCTGACGGGCGACGAAGAAAATTCCGGCGACCCGGTTGAAACTAGTCGCGGCGAGATGATCGCCGCCGCCAAACGCAGCGATTTGGCTCTGAGTTTTGAAAACGGCGGCAGTAACGTAGCAACCGTCGCCCGGCGCGGCAGCAGCGGCTGGCAACTCGAAGTGACGGCGAAAACCGGACACTCCGGTCAAATTTTCAAGGAAACGATGGGCAGCGGCGCGGTTTTTGAAGCGGCGCGAATTCTCAATCAATTTTATGAAACGCTCCGCAGCGAAAAATATCTGACCTTCAATCCGTCGGTCATTAGCGGCGGAACCGAAGTCGAAACGAACGGCGGCAGCATTACCACGCGGGGAAAAACGAATGTCGTCGCGGCGAAAGCCATCGTGCGCGGCGATTTGCGGTTTATCAATGAAGAACAAAAAGAAGCCGCCCGCGCCAAGATGCGGGAAATTGTCGCCAAAAGTTTGCCTGGCACTTCAGCGACGATTACATTTTCGGACGGAATTCCGGCAATGCCGCCGACCGACGGCAATTTCACGCTTTTGAAACAACTCGACGCGGTTAGTCAAGACCTCGATTTCGGAAAAATCGAAGCCCTCGATCCCGGCGATAGAGGCGCGGGCGACATTTCCTATATCGCTCATTTGCTGCCGAGTCTGGACGGTTTGGGCGCGACCGGGAAAAACGCTCACGCCCGCGGCGAATATACCGATCTCGACACGCTGCCGAGACAAATTAAACGAACGGCTCTGCTGATTTAT
>JAJAZE010000337.1 GCA_026785925.1 Pyrinomonadaceae bacterium | reverse complement strand
TGCACTGGAAGTGCAGAGGTTTTGAAATCGGAACGCGAATAAAATTCACTTGATTGTTCTTTTCAGACTAAGAAAAGAAAGTGTAATAAATTCTTGCAATGAAATTGCAAGGTTTTTACCTGCGTGTTTCAAAGAATAAATGTTGAAATAACTTGGTTTTTCTTAGCGTTCTTTGCGTCTTTGCGTGAAATATTCTCTCACACAAAGACGCAAAGAACGCTAAGAAGAGAAATTAAGAAATTGTCGAAATTTTCAACTGCTGATTCGCATTAAAAGTTAAATGAGGTAAAAGGCAAAAGTTGAGAGTTGTTCTCTTGATCGGTTTTTTGTCGTTGTTCCAAATTGCAATGCAGCCAACAATCGAAATCAAACAAAGCAAAACCCAAACCTTTTATGACCGCATCGCCGATGTGCATAATCTGATGATGCAGGTCAACGGCTATCGCAAATCGGTGGCGAAATATCTCGAATCGCTCGATTTAAAGATTGACGAAAGCTCGCTCGTTTTAGATGCCGGCAGCGGCACGGGTATCGTGACGCTCGGCTTTCAAAGCGCGGGTTTTCGCCCGAAGCAATCCATCGCGCTCGACTTGTCTTTTAATTCGCTGAAAGTTTCCCGTGAGCAATTTGAAAAAGATAAACAAACCGATGCCAAAAACATCGCCGCCGTGCAGGGCAATGTCTTGGAATTGCCATTTGCGGACGAAACTTTCGATTTGGTTTTAACCTGCGGCGTTCTCGAATATGTGCCGCTCGAAACCGGTTTGAAGGAATTTGCGCGGGTTTTAAAAACCGGCTCGAAACTCGTTTTGATACCTATTAAACCTTCAATCGTCGGCTCGGTGCTGGAGATTTTGTATAACTTCAAAACGCATTCTATCGCGGAAACAGAAGCGATTGCCGAAAATTGGTTCGAGATTATCGAAAACTCCAACTTTCCGTTCACCGAACCGATTAGTTGGTCGAAAACGATTTTTCTGCTGGAGAAAAAGTGAAGAAGTGAGAAATGAGAAGTGAGAAGTCATAAGTGAGAAATGAGAAGTAAATTTCTTAACCCAAATTCTCACTTTTCACCTCTCACTTCTCACTTCTCACTTAAATTGATGCAAGTTAAGGAAATTCGCCCGCTGATTATCGCGCATCGCGGCGCGAGCGCGTTTGCGCCGGAGAATACTTGCGCCGCATTTCAAAAGGCGATTGACGACGGCGCGGACGGCATCGAGTTCGACGTGCGGCTGGCAAGAGACGGCGTTCCGGTTGTTTTTCACGATTCGACTCTGCAAAGACTGGCGAAAATCAAAAATCGCGTTTCCGATTTGACCGCCGAAGAATTAAACGCCGTTGATGTCGGAGGCTGGTTCAACCGCGCCTTTCCGCGCAAAGCCGACGCGCAATTTGCCGCCGAAACGATTCCGCCGCTGGCAAAACTGTTTGATTTTCTGCGCGATTATAAAGGTTTGATTTATGTCGAATTAAAAGGCAAAGAATCGGCAATGCCCGCGCTCGCCGCCGCCGTTTGCGCTTTGATTCAGCAAACAAGACTGCTGCCGAACATCATCGTCAAAAGTTTCGATCTCGAAGCCATCAAAATTGCCAAACAAACTTTGCCCGAAGTAAAAACCGCCGCGCTTTTCGAGCCGAAAATTCTGACGATTCTTCGTAAAAAGAAATTGATTTTAGACGAAGCCCGCCGATGTCACGCCGATGAAATTTCACTGCATTACTCTTTAGCGACGAAAAAGTTCGTGCGGCAAGCGCGGGAAAATAATTTTTCGACCGTCATCTGGACGGCGGACAATCCGCTCTGGGTCAAACGCGCTTTGGATTATGAAATTAGTGCCATTATCACAAACAATCCGGCGCGTCTTTTAGCCGAACGCGGCAAACTCGCTAAATCCGAACAAAAAACGACGGGATAAAATAACGAATTATTTTATCCCGTCCGTCTGACGGACAACTCGAAAGTCGTCCGTCTAGGGTTGGCACCTGACTTCAAAAGTATCTTTTCCGTCCGGCAAAGACAAGCTGAAATAGTTTTCAAGCAGTTTTTAAGTAATCGGTGCGGCATTTCAAAAAATAGTCTGCTCTAATTTTGAATTTAAGACCGCGTTCGTTTGTTTTTGCCGAAAATCTTTTAGTTGTGTTCTTAATTTCGGGCGCGAATTTGCCAGAATCGCAATCGCCAAAAGCGCGGCATTCTTCGCGCCCGCCGCACCGATTGCCAAAGTTCCGACCGGAACTCCGGCAGGCATTTGGACGATTGAGAGCAGCGAATCCAAACCTGATAACGCTTTACTCTGGACGGGAACGCCCAAAACCGGCAAAACCGTCTGCGCGGCGCACATTCCCGGCAAATGTGCCGCCCCGCCCGCGCCCGCGATAATAACTTCAATGCCGCGTTCTTCGGCGGATTTGGCAAACTCGACGAGCAAATCGGGCGTGCGATGCGCCGAAACGACTTGGCATTCGTGCGCCACGCCGAACTCCGTCAAAATATCCGAAGCGTTTTTCATCGTATCCCAATCCGAGACGCTGCCCATAATTATCGAAATCGCCGCGCGTTCGGTTTTCGGCTGCTTTTTGTTCATTCAGCGATTCTACCAATTTTTACGACATTCGTTTTAGTCGCTCCCAAAAAATGATTACCTTTTTTCCAAAAAATCGGCTAAACTTTAAATGGGATTTGTTTCGACAAGCAATCTTTCACCCGTGATTTCCGCCAGACTTTCCGTTCGCCGCTCCCATCGTTTATGAATAACTCCGAACATCGCAGGCGTGTTTTCGTCGCCCTGTTTTTTTACGACGCTTTTATTCGTTTTTGAAGCCGTTTATTCCCCGTTCAAACGCAGTGAAACCGACTTATCGGCGCAGTTGGTCGGCTGGTTTTTGATGTTCGGCGACGGACGACGAATCGCTTTTGAGGAACAGCAGACAATCGGCAGAAAGTAAGTTGATTGATGGAATGCTTGCTCGTTCATTGTCTGCTTGTAAAACAGAAAAGACGCACTCTGAAAGTAGATTAGACGCACATCTTTACCAACGAAAACGGGCGTTTGACTGGAGAGAGAAGCGTCTCGCTTGCCGTCCGTTCGAGCGAAGCAAGATACGGACACGCCTCTCGATTACTCGAAATTTTCAGTAACCGTGCGGCGTTCCGTTCTCGCCGAGCCTCGAACGGGGCAAGCGAGACGCTTGCGCTCCAGTCAGTTGAATTATGTCCAGCCTTCAACTATTTAAAGTCATTTTCACGATCAAAAACTGATCTCAGGACGGCAACTTTGATAAGTGTAGTCGGTAATAAATTGCCGACCACAAATTTTACAAAGATATTTTTGCTTTTTGCTGCGAGTTTTGCCATTCTTTTTCAGGTTGAAAGAAGAGTAATGCGGACAAGGTATCTTTTCGTAACACACATTACTTCAGATGACTTTTCACGCTCTTCTTTTGACCGGCATAAATTTTGAGACACTACCAAATACATTAATGTCTGTTACTTGCTTTTACGGAGTGTTATCAAGTGATAGGATATTTGGGAAAGTCAATGGATAACGCTCGATAATACTAAGTAAGTATAAATAAAAGAGATAATGTTTACAGGAATCATTGAAGAGACCGGCAAAATCGCCGCGTTTGAAAAGCAGACTGACGGCGCGCGCATCAAAATCGCTGCCAAAATCGTTACCGAAAATACTGTTGAAGGCGATTCGATTGCCGTCAACGGCGTTTGTCTGACGGCTTTAAATATCAGATCAGACTCTTTCACGGCGGACGTTTCGGGCGAAACTCTGAATCGTTCGACGCTCGGCACATTAGCCGTCGGGACGCGGGTTAACCTCGAACGCGCCGTGACACCGACGACGCGGCTCGGCGGTCATATCGTGCAGGGTCACGTTGATGCCTCCGGCACGTTTCTCGGCGCGGTTCAGGAAGGCGATTTCTGGACGGTGAAAATCGGTTTTCCCGCCGAGATCGGGCAGTATCTCGTTTATAAAGGTTCGGTTTCCGTCGAAGGAATTTCGTTGACGATTGCGAATTTAGACGCTGATTCGTTTGAAATCGCCGTCATTCCGAAAACGTGGGAACTGACCAATCTTTCGACTTTGAAAAACGGCGACGCGGTCAATCTCGAAGCCGATGTCATCGCCAAATACGTCGAACGCATAATGCTTTACGGCAGAGGCGCAGAACGGAATAAAGAAATTACGGTCGAGAAACTGACCAAACTCGGATTCGTTTGATTATTCAAGCTGAAACCGTGAACAAATCGAAGAAATTCGGCGGCTTTCGACGATCACGCAGATCCGTGAAAAAGACTTTTTATGGAACTTGTCTTCAAATAAAAATCGTTGACGCTGCCGAAAATTAAACTTCTTTTTGTCGCCTGTTAGAAAAACTTAAAAAGGAAACGTAATTTATGAAAAACCTCACACGTGAGCTGAAAATGATTTTCGCCCCGGTCATATTATTGCTCGTTCTCAGTTCAACGCCGCTTTTGGCACAGCCGACTGATGATTTTGCCGCCGGACGTGACCGCGCTATCGCGCTGGTCAACGAAAAAAAATATGCTCAAGCCTTGCCGCTGCTTGAAAATCTCGCTGCCGACAAACGAGCCGACGGGCAAATTTTTCTCGGCTTGGGTCTGGCGCATTGGCGAACACAGGACGCAATTTTTTCCGATCAAGCCAAATGGAAACAAACGCGGCTTAAAGCTCGTGAAGCGTTTGTGAAAGCCAAACAACTCGGCACGTCCATTCCCGAAATTGATTTAATAATCGCTTCTATCAGAGCGGACGGCGGCGACAAAGGCGCGTCCGACAATCCGCGAGCGCAGGCGGCTTCCGAAACCGCCTACGAAGCCTTCGGTTCCGGCGATTACAAAAAAGCCGCCGCCGAATATGAGAAAGCGGCAATGTTAGATTCAACCTGGTATGAAGCCGCGCTTTACACGGGTAACAGTTTTTACGCGCTGAAAGATTACGACCAAGCCGGAATTTGGTTTGCCAAAGCGATTGTCCTTGACCCGTATCGTGAAACGGCGTATCGCTATTGGGCGGACGGTTTGGCAAACAGCGGCAAAAGCAAGGAAGCCGAAGATAAATTTACCGATGCCATTATCGCCGAGCCATACAGCAGCGCGGCGTGGCGCGGGCTAAACCAACACGCCGGGCGCAATAACATCAAACTCGCGCATCCGAAAATTACCGTTCCGGTAGATTTTTCGTCGTCCGGCAAGGGTGAAACCAATATCACTTTGGGCAGTTTAATGGGCGGCAAGGACGATGACGGTTCGGCTGCGTGGATGATGTATGGGCTTTCCCGTGCGCTCTGGCAAACGGACAAAAACGGAAAACTCGGCGAAAAGTTTGCTAAAGCCTATCCGAATGAACGAATTTATCGGCATAGTCTGGCGGAAGAAACGGACGCGCTGCGGATGGTGCTGACGGTTTTGAAGGAAAGCAAAAAAAATAAAAAAATAGATTCATCACTGGCGATGCTGAAAAAATTAGACGCGGAAGGTTTGCTCGAATCCTACATTCTTTTCGTCCGCGCTGATGCGGGAATTAAACAGGATTACGCCGTCCACCGGACGAACAACCGCGATAAACTGAAGCGTTATTTGACGGAATATGTAATGAAAAACGGTGGAAGCTAAATGAAGGAAAAAGGAGAAAGGGAAAAGGCAAATATAAGAAAGCCGTCTGAGATAACGCGAATGTTTATCAAAGACGGCTCTTTACTTTTTCCTTTTTCATTTCTCCTTTTGCCTTACGTAGTCTTCCACGTCAGCGTGTAAGCGGGCGGCACGTTTTTGACCACAATCCGACTTCGCTTTGCCTTGCCGTAACGGTCGCGCATATGTTCGCGGAGCTTGATCGCCGATGGAAAATAATAGCCGTGCGCGTATTGGAAAGTGCGGAAAACACAGCCTTTTTCCATAAATTTATCAATTTCCAGCAAAATCCGCTCGCCGACTTCGTTCGGCAGCGAGACGAACGGCAGACAGCAAATAATGTAGCCGACTTTGCCGAAACCGGATTTCTGATAAATCGAAAAGGTATCACAGGCGTTGCCGCGCACGATTTTTAATTCGGGAAAATTTCGCTTCAGCAATTTAACCAAATCTTTATCGAGTTCGATGCCGATGTAAGATTCTTTATTCGGCACGGCTTCCTGCAAAAACTTCGTGATCGCGCCCGTGCCGACTCCGAGTTCGAGAACGACGTTCGCTTCGTCGGGGCAAATGCCGTCGCACATTTTTTGGGCAAGTTCGGGCGAAGACGGTGCAATCGAGCCGACTTTAAGCGGATTTTTGAAAAATGCCTGTAAAAACTCCAGGTTTTCGTTCATTAGCAAACCTTTACTGCGCCGTCGCCTTGACTGCGCCGGATTCATTTTGTAACTCGGTATTTACATCGCTGACGGCAAGTTTATAATCACAGCCTTCGGTTTGGCAATAACGAAAAGTGCCTTCTTTCTTGGTGAACTTTTCAAAGACGAACGGTGCGGAGCATTTCGGACACGGCTCGACAATCGGTTTGTCCCAATAAACGGCATCACATTTCGGGTAATTCGTGCAGCCGTAAAACGCCTTTCCGCGCTTTGATTTTTTAACGGCGATTTCCCCGTCTTTGCATTTCGGGCAGGGAATTCCGAGCGTTTCGCGTTTGATATAGCCGCATTTCGGATAATTTGAACACGAAATGAATTCGCCGAAACGTCCGTTGCGAAGCACGAGTTTCGCGCCGTCTTTCGGGCAGATTTCGTCGAGTTCGACCGGCGGCGCAACCGCGATAGTCGCGCCGCTTTTTTTATCAATCTTGCGAATGTTTTTGCATTCCGGGTAGCCGGTGCAGCCGTAAAAAGTTCCGAAGCGTCCTTTTTTCAAAGCCATATCGCGCCCGCACAATTCACACGGCTCGATTGTTTCGGCTTCCGTCTGCGCCGCGCCGTTCTCCGCCGTTTGACCGTCAGCCGCCGGTTTTTTCGCCGAAACTTCGCGCGTCGTTTTGCATTCCGGGTAATTGGCGCAGGCTAGGAATTGTCCGAAACGTCCGAATTTGATGACCATTCCCGCACCGCAGTTTTCGCAGATTTCGTCGGTCGGAATCGAAGCCTTTTTCTTGTCCTTTAAACCTTCTTCGGCAGACTTTAAATCAACCGAAAACTTGCCGTAAAAATTGCGAAGCGCGTCGCGCCAGTTGATTTTTCCTTCTTCGATATTGTCGAGTTCCTCCTCCATCCGCGCCGTGTAAGTCGGATTAAAAAGGTCGGCGAAACCGGCGACGAGAACGTCGTTAACCGTCGTTCCCAAAGCCGTCGGGTGAAAACGTCCTTCGAGCCGTTCGACATATTCGCGGTCTTGAATGGTCGTCATAATCGAAGCATAAGTCGAAGGTCGCCCGATGCCTTTTTCTTCCAAAACCTTTACCAGTGTCGCTTCCGAATAACGCGGCGGCGGCTCGGTGAAATGCTGTTCGGGCGTAATTTTGTTTAATTTTAACTGCTCGCCTTTTTCGACTTTCGGCAAACTCAAATCCTCGTCCGAATCTTCCGAACCGGCTTCGACTTTTTCGTCGCGTCCTTCCTGATAAACCTTCAAAAATCCGTCGAATTTCTGCACCGAACCGGTCGAACGAAACGTCAAGCGTCCGGCTTTAATATCAATCGTCGTCGCGTCGAAAATCGCCGCCGTCATCTGCGAAGCGACGAAACGCTTCCAAATCAACGTGTAAAGTTTCAATTCGTCCGCGCTCAAATAATTTTTTACCGAATCGGGCGTGCGGTTCGCGTCAGTCGGGCGAATCGCTTCGTGCGCGTCCTGCGCGTCTTTTTTGCCGCGATAATTGACAGGCTTTTCGGGCAGATATTTTCCGCCGTAATTGCCGCCGATAAAATCCCGAACTTCCGCGATTGCCGTGTCGGAAACTCTGACCGAATCCGAGCGCATATAAGTTATCAAACCGACTGCGCCCTCGCTGCCGATTTCCATTCCTTCGTAAAGTTTTTGCGCCGTGGACATCGTGCGCTTGACCGCAAAACCTAATTTGCGCGACGCTTCCTGCTGCAATTTCGATGTGATAAACGGCGGCACGGGATTGCGTTTGCGCTCTTTCGTCGTTACGGAGTCAACGATAAAATTTTCTTTTTCGGCTTCGGCGACGATTGACGCTGCCGTCGTTTCGTCTTTAACGTGCGTTTCGTTTTTCTTTAAATCTTCATCAAAACTGCCGGTTTTGACGGTCTTGTCTTCGATTTTATAAAGCCGCGCATCGAATTTCGGCGGCAGTTTTGCCGACAGATTCGCGGCAATCGTCCAGTATTCGGTTTTCACAAACGCTTCGATTTCGCGTTCGCGGTCAACAACCAAACGCACCGCAACCGTCTGAACTCGTCCGGCAGAAAGTTTGCCGCCGATGTTTTTCCAGAGAATCGGCGAAACTTTATAGCCGACTAAGCGGTCTAAAATTCGTCTGGCTTGCTGCGCGTCAACCAAATCTTTGTTGACCGCTTTCGGATGATTAAATGCTTCTTTAATGGCGTTCTTCGTGATTTCGTTGAACATCACGCGGAAAACCGCTTTTTTAGGCTTCTTCGGCACGATTTCTTCGGCGAGATGCTGGCAAATCGCTTCGCCTTCGCGGTCAGGATCGGCGGCGAGAAAAATCGTGTCGGCTGCCTTCGCCGCTTTTTTGAGGTCGGCGACGGTTTTTTTATTGTTGCGTTTCTTGATGTCAGGGATAACTTCGTAAGTCGGCTCGAAATTATTTTCGATGTCCACGCCCAAACCTTTCGACGGCAAATCCTTGATATGCCCGATGGATGCGAGGACTAAATAATCGCTGCCGAGATACTTATTAATTGTTTTCGCCTTTGCGGGCGATTCGACGATAACTAAATTTTTTGCCATTTTATTTGAAAAAAATATGTCAGACACATTTCTTGTGCTGACATCTGACTTCTAACACTTTGAAACTTTCCGTGTCAATCAGCGACCGGATAAACTTCCAAATCGTAATTTTAGTGAAAACTCAATCCTTTTCCCCTGTGTTACTTGGTAATTCAATCATTTGTTGAGCATCTGAAAGCGTCGTGCCGGAAAACTGAAACTGCCGCCACGATTCGCGGTGCGGGTCAAACGTGTGAATCGTCCGGCTCGCGCCGTTTTGCATTTCCGCGATGATTTTAAAATTGCCGTTTTCCGTCTTGACGATTTTCGCGTCCCGAATCGTTTCCGGTGAGACGGCTGCCGATTCTTTCGACTTTAAAACTTGCAGCGCGGCGAACATTTCCTGAACGGTCAGAAACGGCTCGAAACCGTAAATCCGCCGGAGCGCGTGGCATTTGTCGCTGCCCGCTTCAAATTTTCGGCACGTCTGCGGACGTTTCTCGTAAATACCGCACGGCATTTCTCCGTCCGCCGTCGGTTTCAAAGCCGTGCAAAAGAGCGTTTCCGCATCGCGCTTCAGATATGAATCAACGATAACTTCTCCGCTTTCATCCGTCACATTCCAAATTGTTTCCGGCGGCGCGTCGTCGGCTGCTTTGACACCGACGACAAATAAAAATGTGCAGCACGCGCCGCACGTCAGACAGTCAGGAACGGGAGCGTCAACCGGTGTCACGAAATTTTTCGCCCGGCTCGTCGGCAAATCTTCAATCGGCAACTGCGGCGGCAACAGATTCGTCCATTTGCGGGCATCGAGCGCGACGACCATTTCCCAAAATTCGCTCTCGGTATATTTTCCGCGTCTTTGGATTTGAACAAACCGCGTGTCGTTCATAAAATCTTCGTCGCTCTCAAATCTTTCGCGCGTAATGTTTGCCCGGCAATGCGCGAATCAACTCGCGCATATCCAAACCGAGCAGAGCCGCGCTCAAATCGCCGAACGATAAACCGCTCTCTTCTAGCAAAATATCAGCGTGCATCGCTTCGTCAGCCGAAAGTTTCTGCCATATTTTTCGCTCATTTTCAGTCAAATTGGCGGGCGCGAGTTCCGGCTGTCTCCTTGTTTTCGCTTCTTTAACATCAATCTTCGGCGGCAGAATTGCGGCGGCAATCTCCGGCGGCAATTCTAAAACCACATCCTGCCACTGCTGAACCAATTTCGCGCCTTCCTTTATCAAATAGTTCGTGCCGAACGAGTTTTTCGACGTGATATTCCCCGGCACGGCGAGAACTTCGCGGTTCTGTTCCATCGCCAGCCGTGCCGTAATCAAAGAGCCGCTGCGTTCCGACGCTTCGACGATTAAAATAGCCAAACTCAAGCCGGATATGATTCGATTGCGATATGGGAAGTTGTCCTTCAAAGGCGGCGTTCCGAGCGGGAACTGCGAGACAATCGCGCCGCCCGAAGCTAGAATTTCGTCAACGAGTTTCGCGTTTTCCTTCGGATAAGTTTGATCAATTCCGGTTCCGAGAACGGCAATTGTGCGCCCTTTTCCGGCAATCGCGCCGCGATGCGCCGCCGTGTCAATGCCTCGCGCCAGCCCCGAAACGATGCAAACGCCGTTTGCCGCCAGATCACGCGCCAGCATTTCCGAAGCGTTTTCCCCATAGGTCGAACATCGCCGCGAACCGACGACCGCGACGCACGGCGCATCGAAACACGTTTGCCAATCGCCTTTGACATACAAAGTAATCGGCGGATCGGCGATTTCGCGCAGCAAATACGGATAACTGCCGTCATCGAGAATCAAAACGTCGCCGCCCAAATTTCTGACGCTATTTAATTCTTCTTCGGCTTTATCGTGAAATTCTTTTTTTAAAATGCTTTCGATTGACTCGGGTCGGAGGCGCAAAGATTCGAGTTCGCTGCGCCGGGCGTGGAAAACGCTTTCCGCCGAACCGAACCTTTCTAAAAGTTTGGTCGCCGCACGAGGTCCAATTTGCGGAGTCATATTAAGCGAAATCCATTCACGCATAAAATCTTATTCAGCCTTTATCCTTTATCCTTTATCCTTTATCCTTATAAGTTTGGCGGAGGCGTGTCGGAGTCGAACCGACCTAAGATTGCTCTCACAAGCTCACAAACGGTTTTGAAGACCGTGCCATTCACCGGAACAGATGCGCCTCCGTAGCAATTAAAACTAAGCGTTTCGTTTGAAAACTGTCAAGCTGAGGGCGGGAAGTTTTCATTAAATCGTCATTCAATCGTTGCTTGACCGTCAAAAAGCAAGCGTGTTATTCTCACTATTTTGAATAGTTCGTGAATTTTTGCACTATTTCGGATAAACACCTAGTATAAAAAGTATATGGTTTTGCTGGCATTCCAGGAAGTTCGGCTGATACCGGACGGCACATTGATCATCCACATCGCGTTGATTCTTTTGATGATTTGGGTTTTGAACCGCACGTTTTTTCGTCCCGTCAACCGCATTCTCGAAGCACGCGAGCGCAACAAAGGCGGGCGTTCGAGCGAAGCGCGGGAAATTTTAAAAAACATCGGCGAAAAGCAGTCGCGCTATGACGCGGCGATGCTCGAAGCGCGTTCGGCAGGTTACGAATTGATCGAGCGTGAACGCGCTCAAGCCATAGTCGGCAGACAGGAAAAACTCGGCGCGGTCAAGGAAGAAGTCGCTGAAATAATCGCACGGGAAAATCGGGAATTGGACGTTCAAAAAAGTGCGGCGCGAACGAGCATCGCCGCCGAAGCGGAAAAAATGGCGGAGCGCATCAGCGCGAGTATTCTGAAACAGGCGTAATCTTTTTTAAGGATTCGGAAATTTAATAATGTTAGCTTTTCTATTTAATTACGTTTTAATTTACGCCGCACCGACTGCCGGCGGCACCGCCGGTCAAGGCGGTTTCACGGAATTCTATAATCACTATCTAAACTTTCCGGGGTTTGAAGCGTGGCGGTTTTTCAATCTGGCGATTTTCGTCGCCGTAATAGTTTATTTGATTAAAAAACCTCTGTCCGCCGCTTTTAAAACTAAACGCGAAACGATTCGCGCCGAACTGATTAAAGCCGAAGCGGAAAGGCAGGCGGCACTCGCCCAATTGACGGCGACCGAAGCCAAACTCGCGCAGCTTGACGCGGAAACGCAGACGATTCGCGGACGTGCCGCTCAAGAGGCTGATGATGAAAAATCCCGCATCATCGGACAGACCGATTTTGAAATCAACAAAATGCGCGAACAGGCAAACAACGAAATCGAGCGCAAAAGCCAACTTGTCCGCGCTGAACTGCGCCGCTTTTCAGCCGAGGAAAGTATTCGGCTCGCCGAAGAAAAAATCAGACGCGAAATCAATGCGGACAAAGACGCGCAGATCGTCAAGGCAAACATTCAATCTATCGGAGGCTTAAACTAAATGAGTGTTAAAACCGTTGCCCGCCGTTACGCCGCCGCATTAGCTGATGTCGTTCTTAAAACCAACGAAATTGATCCGGTCAAAACCGAACTGAAAACGTGGGAAGCAATGATTGACGCAAATGCTGATTTGCAGACGGCTTTTCGCAATCCGGCGATTTCGCAGGCTAACAAAGAAAAAGTTTTAGAAAATTTGATCGAAAAAACGAAGCCGACGAAAACAACGGCGAACTTTCTGCGCGTTCTTTTGCGAAACAATCGTCTGACGGAGATCGGCGAAATCAATCAGAAATTTGCCAGCGTCCTTGAAGAGCGAAGCGGCATTGTTTCCGCCAATATCACTTCGGCGCGTGAACTTTCCGAAGCGCAGAAAACGGAAATGCGGACGAGTTTGGAAAAACTAACCGGCAAACAGATAAATTTAGAATTTAAAACCGACGAATCCTTGATTGGCGGCATTGTCACGCGCCTCGGTTCAACCGTTTATGACGGCTCGGTGAGAACGCAGTTACAGGAACTTAAACAACAATTAGTCAACGGATAATGGAAAATGTGAAACGGAAAATGACTTAAAACTTTCCACTTTCCATTTTCAGTTTTCCACTTTATAAAAATATGGAAGCAATTAAAGCCAACGAAATTAACGATATTATTCGTTCACAGATTGAAAATTTTGATTCGAGTATGACCGTCAGCGAAGTCGGCACGGTCATCAAAGTCGGCGACGGAATCGCGGAGATTCACGGACTCGAAAAGGTGATGGCGGGCGAACTCATCGAGTTTCCGTTCGACGTGCGCGGACTCGCGCTGAACCTCGAAGAAGATAAGGTCGGCGCGGTTTTATTCGGTGATTTTCAAAAAATCAAAGAAGGCGACGAAGTAAAACGCACCGGCAAAATTATGTCGGTTCCGGTCGGCGACGCGCTGATCGGGCGCGTGGTTGACGCTCTGGGAAATCCGATTGACGGCAAAGGCGCGATTCTGACCGATCAATTTAATCCGATTGAGCGTATTGCGCCCGGAATTATTGATCGCCAGCCGGTCAAAGAACCGCTGCAGACCGGTTTGAAGGCGATTGACGCGATGGTTCCAATCGGACGCGGACAGCGCGAATTGATTATCGGCGACCGTCAGACGGGGAAAACCGCCGTTGCTATTGACACGATTATCAACCAGAAAGGCAAAGACGTGATTTGCGTCTACGTCGCCGTCGGTCAGAAGGCTTCGACGGTCGCGCAGGTGCGCCAGAAACTCGAAGAAAGCGGCGCGATGGATTACACGATTATCGTCAACGCTTCGGCTTCCGATCCGGCGGCGATGCAGTTTCTCGCGCCGTATTCGGGCGTGGCGATGGGCGAGTTCTTCCGCGATAACGGTCGTCACGCGCTGACGATTTACGATGATTTATCGAAACAGGCGGCGGCGTATCGGGAAATTTCACTGCTTTTGCGAAGACCGCCGGGTCGTGAAGCGTATCCGGGCGATGTTTTCTATCTTCACTCGCGCTTGCTCGAACGCGCCGCGAAAATGTCTGACGCTCGCGGCGGCGGAAGTTTAACCAGTTTGCCGATTATCGAAACGCAGGCGGGCGATATTTCGGCGTATATTCCGACGAATGTGATCTCGATTACCGACGGTCAAATCTTTCTCGAATCCGATCTTTTCAACTCCGGCGTTCGTCCGGCGATCAACGTCGGCAACTCGGTTTCGCGGGTCGGCGGCGCGGCGCAAATTAAAGCGATGAAACAGGTTGCCGGAACGCTCCGCATTGACTTGGCGCAATACCGCGAACTGGCGGCGTTCGCGCAATTCGGTTCCGATCTCGATAAATCAACGCAGAATCAATTGGAGCGCGGCAAACGTCTGACCGAAGTTTTGAAACAAGGGCAGTATCAGCCGATGCCGGTTGAAAAACAGGTTTTGATTATCTGGACGGTTTCCAACGGAATGGCGGACGACATCGAAGTCGGCGACTTAAAACGCTTTGAAGAAGGATTATTCAATTTCGTTGAAAATTCACATCCGGCGGTGTTGCAGACGATGCGCGACAAAAAATCAATTGACGACGATTTGAAAGCCGCGATGAAAGAAGCCGTCGAAGACTTTAAAGCGACGCGCTGGAGCGAAAGCAAAACGGCGATTGCCAAGGCTTAAATTGTTGCAATCCAGGCGTGTAAAAAAAATCTGAAGGATTAGATTACAATTTACAGGAAGCGATTAAAATACTTTCCGTAAATGGAGCCTGACAAAAATATGCCGAATCAAATTCAAATTTATACGGACGAACACGGAAACAAAACTTCCGTGGTTATTCCGTATGCAGATTGGGCAAAAATGAATGCGCGATTGAAAGCTCTGCAAAATAAGTTGAAAACTTTTTCTGAAATTCGGGAAGGAGTTCAAGAAGTTAAAGAAGCGCGGAAAACCGGCGGCAAACTCCAGAACTTAGCGGACTTCATCAATGAAAGTAGAAGTTAGAGTTACTGAAAGTTTCAAAAAAGCCGCTAAACCATTGATAAAAAAGTATCGTTCGTTTCTGGATGAACTTTCAGCTTTGCAGGATGAATTGCTTGCAAATCCCGAAACGGGAATTTCGCTTGGAAATAATGTTTTCAAAATACGATTGAAAATCAAAAGTAAAGGTAAGGGCAAAAGCGGTGGCGCAAGAATAATTTCTTACCTCGAAAAAGAGATCGTCGGTATTGTCAGCGTCGAGCAGCAAAAAACAATTGTGAACCTTTTGACGGTTTACGATAAATCCGAAAAGGAAAATATCACCGACTCGGAGTTGAAAAAATTGATTGAAAGCCTTATATCTTAAGGCAGTTTGGGGAAAATCCGGAATATGGCAAGTCTTTTAGATATGCGGCGGCGAATCAAATCCGTCAAAAATACCCAGCAAATTACCAAAGCGATGAAAATGGTCGCGGCGGCGAAACTGAAACGGGCGACTGACCGCGTGACGGCGGCGCGTCCGTTTGCCGTTAAAATGTCGCAGATTCTCGGTAATTTGAGTGCGCGGGTCGGCGACGAATTTTCATCGCCGCTTTTGGACGAACGCGGCGACGAGAAATATCTGGTCGTTCTGGTCAGCGCGGATAAGGGTTTGTGCGGCGGCTTCAATACTAATTTGATGAAGGCAACGCAGAATTTTTTGCGGGCGAATGCGGGCAAACCGGCGGAGATGATTCCGGTCGGGCGCAAAGGACGCGATTTTTTCAAACGCCGCCAAATGACGTTCATCGAAGAATATCTCGGCTTGACCTCAACCGGACGTGTCGCTCACGCGGACGCAGTGGAGATTGCCGCCCGAATCATTAAAACTTTCACTGAAGACGCGACCATTGATAAAGTTTTCCTCGTTTTCACCGAGTTTAAAACCGTAATCTCGCAGGAAGTTAAGGTCGAACAACTGTTGCCGATTCAACGCATCGTGCCGATTGAGGCGGAAACAAGTAATTCCGCGCAAGCCGAATATATCTACGAGCAGCCGGCGAGCGAGATTTTCGGCAAATTGCTTCCGAAACAAGTCGAAACGCAAATTTATCGCTCAATGCTCGAATCAACCGCCTCCGAACAAGGGGCGCGAATGACGGCGATGGACAGCGCATCGAAAAACGCGGGCGAGTTAATTGATAGTTTGACTTTGAATATGAACCGCATCAGGCAGGCGGCGATTACCAAAGAAATTATCGAGGTCGTTTCCGGCGCGGCGGCGGCGGCTTAATCAATTACGAATTTCAAATGACGAATTACGAATGTTTTCAATACTTCGTAATTCGTTTTTATTATGGCTCAAAATGATCGGCGAAAAAGTGATTGGCGCGGACGATTTTACCGTTACGCGCCTTTGATTTTTTGGGTTGGACTGGTGTTATTTCTTTCAACCGGACAAGCCTCGATGTCGAACACTTCACGTTTTATTCAACCGCTGCTGGAATTTCTTTTCCCGAATTCACCTGAAGAAACTTTGATCGTTTATCACGGCTACCTTCGCAAACTCGCGCACATTACCGAATACGCGATACTGGCGTTTTGGGCTTCGCGGGCTTTTTCAACTTCCGCGTTGAAATTACTGCGTCGTTTCTGGTTTTTGCTCTCATTCGTTTTAGTCGTCGCCGTCGCTGTCGCCGACGAAACAAATCAAAGTTTTAACGCGGCTCGGACAAGTTCGATCTATGATGTTTTACTCGACATTTCGGGCGGCACGGCAATGATTTTGATTTTTTACGTTTTTATGAAATACCGAAAAAAGCGGTTGGAGTTAAAAACGCTTTCAAGTGTTTAATCGCACTTTTATAAAAACGAAGTTAAAAAATTAAATTGCCGCCGTTCATTCCTGTAAAACTTCCATTTATCGAAACTTTGTGCGATATTTAATCGTTAATTCTGCAAAAGGAGAATATAAAAATTATGAGTTTTTTCGACAAAGTTAAGGAAGCGGCGATGAATCAGTTTATCGAGGTGATCGAATGGCTCGACGATTCGGGCAACACGATACTTTATCGTTTTCCGGTTTACCAGCAGGAAATTAAAAACGGAGCGCAGCTTATCGTGCGCGAATCGCAAACGGCGGTTTTCGTTTTTGAAGGTCAGGTGGCGGACGTTTTCACGCCTGGACGCTATACGATTGAAGGCGGCAACACGCCGATTTTATCGAAGTTAGGAGCGTGGAAATTCGGTTTTAACTCGCCGATTAAATCGGAAGTTTATTTCGTCAACACGAAACAATTTACCGATATGAAATGGGGAACGGCAAACCCGATTATGCT
>JAJAZE010000336.1 GCA_026785925.1 Pyrinomonadaceae bacterium | reverse complement strand
TCGAAAAAATGGCGACTGACACATTCAACGGCGCGGCTAACGAGCTGAAAAAACAAACGGCAACGCCCAACATCGAAGCCGGCTCGCGGCTCGATTCGCTTCAATACGCGATGGGCGGCGGCGACGCGCAAAGCCGCGTCGCGAGCGGCGAGCTTTTAGCCGGAAGCGAGGAATTTCAAATAATCGCCGGACAGTTGAAACGCGACAACGGCATCCGCTCGCTTGATTTCGACCAGTTCGACACGGCGCGTAAGCAACTCGCCGAAGCGTTTGAAATCGATTCGTCAGACCCGCAGACCAATTATTATCTCGGACTGCTGACGCGCACCACGGCACGCACGCTGAAAGACAGAACAAATGCCCTGGAAATGCTTGTCACAGCCGTCAAAAACGATCCGAGCGGGCTTATGCCGGATTCGCGATTCCAGCGCGCCGTGGCAATTTTCGTAGCGACCTCCAACAAACCTAACGACTTGGAAAAACAGCAAATAGCCGATATGCTGCGCGAGTATGTTTCTTTATATCGCCGGATGAACGTCGGGCAAAACCCGGCGAACATCAACAGAGTTAATGATTATTTGCGTTTGATCGGGCAAAACTTTCTCGACCCGCCCGGCGTGACTCAATAAAAGGATGTTTGTCAGCATAGGTTTTCTTAATAATTCTGCCAGTTACAGAACTGCAGTAAATGGTTCTGGTTTTTCCTGCTTCCGCCATTTTAGCCTCCTATTAGGACGAACAGGAGGGAACGTGCGATAAACCCACACAAGAATCATCTGACCGGGAACATTTGCATCGCCGATTCATATTCTTCCGCTACGTCTGCCAGTGCCAAATCACGGTAAATTGCCAGACTTTTTTCTTCCGAATGACCGCTTAACAATTGCAGTTTCGGGCTGATAATCCCTTTTCTGGTCAGATAAGTAATGATTTGATGACGAAATAAATGCGGATAAACCCGTTTTTCGATACCGGACTTATCAGAGTATTCTTTAATGATTTGGCGGATTCTTCTGGTCGAAAAAGCCCCCAAACGATTACTTTCAAACAGGAATTTCGCGCCGGCGCGTTTTTGCTTTTCGATGTATTGAGCCAATTCGCCGCGAAACGACATCGGGAAAAGCACATAGCGGTCTTTCTTACCTTTCCCTTGTTCGATTCTCACCGTGCAGTTAGTCAAATCGACATCTTTGATTTGAATGTTGGTCAGTTCGGCATTGCGAATTCCGGTGTAAATCAGGAGTTTGATCATCACCAGATGCGAGGTATTTCTCGACTTCCAGACGGCTTCGTAAAAAGCCACCAGTTCCGTATCGCTTAACAGTTCCGGCAGACGTTTGCGGCTTTTTTCGACATTGACTTCCAACATTTGCCGCGTGTGTTTGAAAACCTGTTTGAGGTACAGATAATCCGGGCGATTGGGGCGTAATAATTTGACCAGTTTTTTCGCCATTGCTTGAGGCGCAATTCTTTCGGTTTTAATTTGCTCCCATTCTTCGTCGCTCAAAAGATCGAATTCATTTTCTATCTTTTCAGAATCGGAAGGCTGCTTTTTAACGGTTTGCTTTTTCACTTAAACAATCTCCTCTTGTAAGAATGACGGGCGCGTGACATCAATTTCAAAAACGCCATAGGGATTGATATGTTCATACAGCGAACAGATTCAATAAAATTAACGGTCGCAGTTCATCGCGCGAGCGGACCTGTTTCGTTCCCGAATGACGAAAACTCGTTGTAAAATCCGCCAAATTATCGGCACGGGCAAAGACATCGAGCAGATCGAGAATGCCGTATTCCCGGTTGATGATGTGTTTCAAATGCTCGATGTTGTTCGGTTCATCCTGCGCTTCAAGCCTCTGAAGTGAAAATAAACCCTGGTCGCTCGTTTCATTCGGAGTGTAGATTTTGACAAAGGAGTTATGCGGAATATTCAAATTGAAATTGTGCAGAGCCTCGTGCATCTGCTCTTTCAAACCGGCGATGAATTCTTCGGCTTTCGGTTTTGGGACAGCATTTCGTAATAATGAAGTCGTTTCGCTTCCCAATCACCCGGCAAATCTTCCTGCGGATTGCGAAAAATCTTCGCTCCTTCGACCCACACTTCCTTACATTTGAGAGCCTTTTCGAGTTTGTGTAAAACGCACAGTTCGTAGCCTTTGCGATTTACTTTTAGCTCGCCGCCTTCCTCTTCAAAAACCGTCGTCTTCCACGACGGCGTGACGATTTCCGTCGGCACTGCTTCGGGAAAGTGCTGGAAATTTGTGCCGACATATTTTTTGATGATTTTTAACGCTTTAACAATCGGCTGCTGAGGATTACCGCTCCGAAAGTCGAGATTCTCCAGCATCACGGGCAAAATCCTTTGATAATGCCGCACATATTTGTTTTTCAAAAAGTATCTCTGCCGGGTTCGGTAAAAACTTCCGCCCGCTTCGTGTTCGACGATAATGTTTTGAAAAACTTCTTCTTTGACTGTTTTAAAAATAACATCCGACACGTTCCCGTTCGGGTTTTCGGTCACGGCACACGCCACGCGATAGAGAATCTGCGGTTTGCCGTCCACTCTTTTGAAGTCGCTGACAATCTCCCGGTCAACTTCCTTTTCGCTGCCGCGTTCCAGTTTTTGCAGAATTTCAAGGAACATCTGCCCCAGGTTATCGGTAATCTCGGCTTTTCGCGTCAACAAAAAACAGATTAGCAAAGCGTCGCGGATTTGCGCCGGATGCGTTTTCATCTCACCGGCTTTTTCATTGGTCGCCCGTCGGCTCAGTATCCGCAACAGTTTTAGCGGGATTTTGCCCGACAGTTCGGCAGGAAACGTGATTTCTTTGATCCGTTTAAGTTTATCGGCTTCCTTCGAGAAATTTTCAACTCCGGCTTTTCCGCTGAGAGACTTCAATTTATCGAAGGCGGAAAACGATTCGGTATCTTTTACAATCAGCAGTTCATCCAGTTTTTGTTTTTGTTCGGAATTCAGTTTTTCGTCAATATTCCGGTAGATCGTTTGAAAGACATTGTTCCAGACGGTTGAAGTCAGTCGCTCCAATTCTTTTCGACTCGGCAACTCTATTCGCAAATGCTGAAATCGCCGCACTGCCGTCTCGGACAACGCTTCTTCAGAACCGATCTCGCCGGCGGTATTTTCTTCCAGCCATTGAGAGAGGTTTTCTCTATCTTCGCCGGTGGCTGAACGCCATCCGCTGAATTCCCGAATCTGAGAATAATGCCGGTCTTTAGCACTCGACAGCCAATCATATTGATTGGTTACATCCCATAGCGAATTAAGTCCGCGGGCAATAAAAGTCCTGACCGATTCAGGAACTTCGCCAAAGTTGTCGGGAAAGAAACCGAGATAATTCAAAGTTTTCAGCAGAACCGCCGCCGCCTGCTGATTTACTTCGCTCCGAAAAGTTTTAAGAAATACGATCTCGTCATTGGTTAGCCAAAAATGCTCGATCAATTCATCCTGAGTGTAGCTCTCCTGAAAACGCGGATACAAATTTTTCATAATAACCTCGATTTAAAAATTTCCGAAAATAGACAGAAACGGAAATAATCAGCCCGAAATAAACTCAAAATAATATGTTTGACGAGGAATATAGCATACATTTGCCATATCCAAAACTAAAAACGGAAATAACTAATCAAAAAAATAAACCCGCCTGTGTGGGTTTATCGCACGTTCCCTCCCGTTCGTCCTATAATGTTTTTTATACGCCGAGTTTTTGAACATTTTTCAAAATATAGGTAGAAAAGATCATTTATCTATCAAAAAACTGCTCGTATAATAAAATCTGCAAGAAATACTGATTTTAAAGAAGCCTTTCAAAAATAACTTTAAGTCTCAGCAAAAGTTATGGTTATAGGAAATTTGAATATTTATTATGCGATGAGCGTCGCTTTCTGTTCCGGTAATCCCTGAACCCCAAAATCTGTGGCTAAAAAATGCTTTTGTTTTGTTCTACTTCCAAATTATTTGAAACGAATGGAAAATCGTAAAGTTACAGTTCTCAATAATCTCGAAGAATTGAGCCGTGCGGCGGCGGCGAAATTCGTTGAATTGGCGCAGTCAGGTATTGCGGCGAAAGGCTCTTTTACGGTCGCGCTCGCCGGCGGTTCGACTCCGAAAAAACTATACGAATTGCTTGCGGACGAAAACGAATCGTTTCGCGCCGAAGTTGATTGGCGAAAAATCAATTTTTTCTGGGGCGACGAAAGATGCGTTGCGCCCGATTCTGATGAAAGCAATTATCGAATGGCGAATGAAAGTTTGCTCAAACCTTTGAACATTTCGCCGTCGAACATTCATCGTTTTAAAAGCGAATCGGACGCGGAAACGGCGGCGCGGGATTACGAGCGATTTTTGCGGTTTTTTTTCAACGAACCGAACGACGGTGTTCCGCGTTTTGATTTGATTTTGCTCGGAATGGGCGCGGACGGACACACGGCTTCGCTGTTTCCAAACACGGATGTTTTGCGCGAAACCGAAAAATTAGTCGCCGCGCCGTTCGTCGAAAAGTTCGGGACGCATCGTTTGACGCTCACGCCGAACGTCATCAACAATGCGTCGAATGTTATTTTTCAAGTCGCCGGCGCGGACAAAGCCGACGCTTTGCGCGAGGTATTGGATGGTGAAATACAGCCGGAAACTTTCCCTTCGCAAATCGTTAATCTTTCGAGCGGCAAGGTCTACTGGTTCTTAGACGAAGCGGCGGCGCAACATCTTTCGAGCAATCACAAAGTGTGAAAATTTCTTCGGTCAACTCTGACGCGACTAACTTACGAAACGATTATTTTTTAACAATTGAAATAAATATATTATTTTTGGTTTTAGGAGAATCTAAACAAATGTCCGCTTTTACCCGAAGATTTCTTGTTTTTGCTTTTGGTTTATTGACGTTGGCGATTCTGGCGGTCGCTTTTTTCTGGATGCCTTTAAAATCATCCGCGCAACTGGAAATTCTAAACAACGTCGCTACGCAGGGACGCGCTTTAACGCCCGCCGGAAAATTGATTTCGGACGCGGCGACGAATCTTCCGGCGGTCGCGCCGCTGACGGTTGATTTTGTGCGCTCGCCCGACAACTCCGGCGCAGACGGCAAAGGTCGCTATTTGATTGCCGTCAATAGCGGTTTCGGTTTGCAGTTTAACGGTGAAAGCAAAGCCCAACAGACGCTTTCGGTCATTGATTTGAATCAAACGCCCGAACCGCGAGTCGTTCAAAACGTCTACTTCCCGACTCCTAACAGCGCGAATTTCGGCGTGACGTTTTCGACCGAAAAAGACGCGGACGGAACTTACACGATGTTTGTCGCGGGCGGTTTTCAGAACCGCATCTGGATTTTCAAATTCAACCCGAACGAAAAAGAGCCGATTTCACCCGGCAATCAACCCGACGCGGAACTGAAAGCCGGATTCATTGATGTCGGCGGTTTTTCGGATTACGCGCCGAGTCCGTATTACAACCGCAATCAAGCTCCGGTTTATCCGACCGGAATCGCTTTGAGTGCCGACAACACGACGCTTTACGTCGCTAATAATTTAGGCGATAGCCTGGGAATTTTGGAAGATTGGAAAGGAGCCAGACAAATCTCAAAAGTTCGGCTCAGGCGCGCCGGTTCGTCGCAGTTTGTTTATCCGTATGATGTCGAAATTCTTCCCGAAGCCAGCGGTAATAAAGTCGCCAAGATATACGTTTCGCTGTGGGGCGACGCTTCGGTCGCGGTGGTTAATCCTGAAAATCCGAGTCAAACTTTAAAACATATCGCCGTCGAACGGCATCCGACGGCGATGCTTTTGAACGCTGACAAATCAAAACTTTTTGTTGTCAATTCCGATGCCGACAGCGTTTCGGTAATTGATACGAAGAGCGACCGCGTGACGGAGAAAATCAATATCAAATTGGCTGAAAACGCTCCGGGCGGAATGAGTCCCGAAAATTTGGCTTTAAGCGCGGATGAGAAAACTTTGTATGTGGCTAGTTCGCATACGAACGCCGTCGCCGTCGTCGCGCTCGGCGACGATTCAAAGTTTAAAGTTGAAAACTCAGAGCCGGAATCCAAAACCCAGAATCCCAAATCCAAAATCGCCGGTTTTATTCCGACCGGAAATTATCCGTCGGCAGTTGCCGTGGTCGGAAATCGTTTGTTCATCGGCAACGGCAAAGGCACGGGCTTTGAAAATTCTTCGGTCGTGGTCAACAATTCAGGACGCGCTCCGAATATGCCGAACCAAAGTTTTCCGGCGGGCAGAACGAACCGGCGCGGGCAATATAATCCGTCGCTGACCAGCGGCAATATAAGTTTGGTAAATTTGCCGAATGAACGCGCTCTTTACGAATATACGCAGGCGACGATGCGGAATAACGGCTTGTTGGGCGCGAAAAATAAACCGCTTTTTGCCGGAAATCGTTCGCTGTTTAAGCACATTATTTACGTTATTCGTGAAAATCGAACATACGATCAGGTGTTTGGCGACTTGAAAAAATCGGGCGACGGCACACCCGCCGACGGCGAGGCTTTTTTAGCAATTTTCGGCGCGGGCGAAGCCGCCAAATCGCCTTCCGGCAAAAGTCAAAACATCACGCCGAACGCCCGCGCTTTGGCGTTGCGCTTCGGCTTGCTCGACCGCTTTTTTGTCAATGCCGAAGCCAGTCCAGACGGTCACAATTGGTCAACCGCCGCTTTTTCCAGCGATTTTACGGATAAAGTTTTCCGATGGAATTATTCGGGGCGCGGTCACACTTACGATTTTGAAGGTTTTAACCGTCTGCCGTCGTTCGAGCCGCCCGCCAATCAGCCGCCCGGAACCGTTCCGTCAGTATTTAAATTGCCCGCGACGGAAAACGACATTGCCGATTTTATGAAGCGTTACATTCCGTATTTGAACGGCAGCCGCGACGTTGCCGAGCCGGAAACGCTTTATTTGTGGGACGCGGCAAAACGTGCCGGTTTGACGTATCGCAACTACGGCGAGTTTATCGCCACCGTTTCCGAAGCCGATGTCGCGGAAGTCAACACGCGCAAATCAAAATCCTACCCAGACATTTCGCCGAACAAAACCGCTTTCGCCACGAAAAAATCTCTGGAAGGAAATTTCTCCGTGACGCACCGCAATTACGATATGTTCACGCCCGACGCGATGATTGTTGATTCATATCGCGCCGCCAAAGAAAATAAAACGATTGATGCGGTGATTTCCGAAAATAATTCCGAACCGAAGTTTCGCGGCACGTCGCGTTTCGGCGAATGGCAAAAAGAATTTCGCGGCTACGTCGCCGATCTGCAAGCCGGGAAAGGCGATAAACTGCCCAATCTGTCTATCGTTCGTTTGTCGAACGACCACACCGCCGGATTGAACGAAGGAGTTCCGACACCGCAGTTTTTCGTCGCCGAAAACGATTACGCGCTTGGGCGAATGGTTGAAGAAGTTTCCGGCAGCCCGTATTGGAAAGATACGGCGATTTTCGTTCTTGAAGACGACGCGCAGGACGGACCCGACCACGTTGACGCGCACCGCTCGCCGGCGTTCGTCATTTCCGCTTATAACCGCAAAGGTGCGCTCATTCACGATTTTCACAACACGGTCAGCCTGATTCGGACAATGGAAATTTGTCTCGACTTGCCGCCGATGAACTTTTTGGATGCGAACGCCGCGCCGATTGATATTTTCTCGAACGAACCGGATTTAACCCGGTTTCGGGCGAGTTTGCCGGATGTCGCTTTGGATAATCTTTTTCCGCCGAAGAAAGTATCCGCCGCAATGCGAAAATATATGGACTTGACCGCCGAGCAAAATTTAGAATTCGCGGATCTGGCAAATCCGCGCCAATTGAACGAAATCATCTGGTTTTCGGTGCGCGGCGATAAATCTCCGCTGCCTGAAATCGCGCGTCTGCCGGCGTTCGATTTGATGACGGCGGGCTTAATCGAAGAAGACGAAGATGAGGAACGCAAAGAGAAACTTGAAAAAGCAGAAGAGCGGGAAGCCATCGCCCGAAATCTTTTGAAAGCGAAATAATCACGTCAATATAACAAAACAAATTGACCGAATTTGACGGCGGCAAAATCTCAAGCCGGAATTTTGCCGCCGTTGCCGTGTTCGCCAAATCGCTTCCGGTTGTCATCATTATTCTCATCAGAAAACTTCAAATTATTTGAAGCGTGGACACAATTCAATACCAACGAAAACGGGCGTTTGACTGGAGAGAGAAGCGTCTCGCTTGCCGTCCGTTCGAGCGCAGCCGGAGACGGACACGCCTCTCGATTACCCGAAACTTTTGAGAAGCGTGCGGCGTTCCGTTCTTGCCAAGCCTCGAACGGTGCCAGCGAGACGCTTCTCTCTCCAGTCAATTGCGCTCCAGTCAGTTGAATTAGGTCCAGCCTTCAAATTATTTAACCTGTATTTAATCCTTAATTTACCTTTGCGTAATATCCGCCGCGCATTCTGAAGGTTGCCCCGCGACATAATTTAAGTATTTACAAGGAGTTTATAATGAAGATTTCAAAAATCTTTTTCTTCGCAGTGTGTTTTTCGCTCGGCGCGTGGACGGTTTCGGCGCAGTCGCAACTGACGACCGGAGCGATTAGCGGCACGGTGCAGGATGCGAACGGCGGCGTTATCGGCGGCGCGACGGTGACGGTTTTAAATGAAGATACCAACCTGACGCGCACCGTCACGACTAACGATGACGGATTGTTTGTCGCGCCGGTGCTGCCGCTCGGGAACTACACGGTCAAGGTGGAAAAAGAAGGTTTTTCCGTCCTCGAACAGCAAAATCTAAAAGTCAACGTCGGCAGAACGACGACTTTGCTGCCCGTTTTGCAAACCGGCGAAGTTTCTGCCACCGTCACGGTTGAAAGCGTGCCGATTATTGACACGACTAAAACCGACGAATCAACTCTGATTACCCGAACGCAAATCAACGATTTGCCGATTAACGGCAGACGTGCCGACCAATTCGCGCTGCTCGCGCCCGGTGTCACGCGCGACGGGCGGTTCGGTCTTTTGAGTTATCGCGGGCAATCGGGCGTGTTCAATAACTTCACGCTCGAAGGCAACGACGACAATCAGGCTTATTTTGCGGAAGCGGCGGGCAGAACGCGCATTGCCAGCAACATCAGCGCGAACGCGATTCAGGAATTTCAAGTGGCGACTTCCAACTTTCTGCCGGAATTCGGACGTTCGGCGGGCGGCGGCATCAACGCCGTCGTGCGTTCGGGCGGCAACGCCTTTCACGGCGACGGTTTCTGGTATTTCCGCAACAAAAATTTTAACGCCCGCGATCCTTTGGCGACCACCAACCCGGACGAACGCCGCGACCAGTTCGGCGGCTCGTTCAGCGGTGCGATTATTGAAAATAAACTGTTTTTCTTTGCCAATTACGAGCAGCAGCTTCGTAATTTCCCGCTCGTTATCGAAGATTTAAACGGAGTTTTAACCAGATCAAAACCGGTCTTGCCGACCAATCCGACGGCGGCGCAAATTGCTCAATTTAATCTCGACACGACGGCATTCAATCGCGGCACTGCCGATCTGCGAAGCCGTTTCCCCGGCGGCGCACCCGGAAATACTTTGGCGCGCACGTTCAATCAGAATCTGGCACTCGTCAAATTGGATTGGATGGTGAACAACGCCAATAATTTCTCGCTGACCTATAACTATCTCAACGCCCGCAATCAAAACGGCATTCAAACGCCGCTGGTTTTGGGGAACGTCGGGCGCAACGGCTCGGATGACGTGCGAATCAATACGCTGAACACTCGTCTGACAACGATTTTCAGCCCGAAAATCGTCAACGAACTGCGCTTTCAAGTGAAACGCGATTTTGAATATCAATTCGGCAACGAGCCGCCGCCGCAGGTTTTCGTCGGTCCGAATATCGTCGGCGGCGGATTTTCTTACGGACGCGCCAATTTCCTCGAACGTCCCGCGCTGCCCGACGAACGCCGTTACCAATTGGTTGATAACGTCACTTATACCATCGGCAATCACAGCCTCAAAGTCGGCGGCGACATAAATTACGTCCGCGATAAAATCAACAATCCGTCGAATCTCGGGGCGACTTACAACTACTTAAACGCTCTGACTTACGGGCGTGACTTAATAGCGCGTGATAACGGCGTGGCGGCGAGAAACTACACGACTTACACGCAGAGTTTCGGCATTCCGGGTTTGACTTTTGCGACGACCGATTACGCCGTATTTGTTCAGGATCAATGGCGCGTTCGCAAGAATCTTACGATAAATTACGGTCTGCGCTACGATTTGCAGCAATTGCCGAATCCGGTGGCGGCAAATCCGGCGATTCCCGAAACGACCGTCATTAACGAAGCCAAATCCAATTACGGTCCGCGCATCGGCGCAGCGCGGGACATTTTCGGCGACGGCAAAAATCTGGTGCGCGGCGGTTACGGAATTTACTGCGGCAGAACGCCTAACGGCACGATTTTCAACGCGCTGACGCAAACCGGTTTGCGCGACCAAAACGGCATTCTGCCCGATTTAACCCGAACGGTGGCGAGCATTTCGCTGACACCGACCACTCCCGGCGCACCGCCGGTTTTCCCCAATATCCTGACCGCATTTCCGGCAAATCTAGCCAGCAACACGAATGTTTTCCGGCTCGATCAGAATTTCAAAAACCCGCGTCTTCAGGAAATCAACCTCGGTTACGAGCGCGAAATCATCAACAATCTGAGCGTTTCGGCGAGTTTTGTCTACACGAAGGGCGAACGATTGCCGGTGACATTCGACACTAACCTGGCGGAACCGGCTTTCACCAGAAATTATCTGCTGCCGGACGGAACGGCGTTCACCGTGCCGTTTGCGGCGGGTGTCACCTGCACCAGCGTTCAAACCGGAGCCTGCCCAACGGCAAATGTCCGCAACGTCAACGCCTCGCGTCCGAATCCCGGTTTCGGTGCGCTCAACCAGCAGCGTTCAATCGGCGAAACTTATTACCGCGCTTTATTTGTCGAAGTCAAACGCCGGTTCGCGCAGAACTTTCAATTTAACATCGCCTATACTTTGGCGAAGGCGGAAAACTTGTCCGGCGTTGCCGGCGGCGACGGCAGCGGTTCGGAAAGTCCTTTCGGCGGTTCGAGTTTGTTCAACCAATTCGATAATGCCTCAAACCGCGCCGCCGCGCCGACCGACCAGCGACACCGTTTCGTCTTTAACGGAATCGTGCGGCTGCCGAAAATCAAAAACGCCGGCGGATTTGTTCGCGCACTGCTCAACGGCTATCAGTTGAGCGGCATTTTTACGGGCGAATCGGGCAGACCGTATTCGGCGAACATCTCGGTTCCGACGATTTCCTTCGTCCGGGACAATCAGATTTTCACGCCGTTCGGCGGCGGAACGCTCGGTCTCGGCGGGTTGAGTCTCGCGCCGAATATCGAGCGCAACAGCATTTACGGCGATGCCAACTATCGCACGGATTTACGTCTGGCGCGGACATTTAATGTGACGGAGAAAGTTCAAGTCGAGCTAATCGGCGAATCGTTCAATTTGTTCAACCGCTCGAACTTTAACGGCTTTGACACTAATCTTTACAGTGTCGCGCCGCTGCCGAATCCGGCTCCGCCGAATCCGTCCGCCGCCACGCCGATTCAATTCGTCCAAAACGCTAATTTCGGATCGCCGAACGCCAACGGCTCACAGCCGGACGGAACCAACGCCCGCCGTTTGCAAATCGCGGCACGATTTCGTTTTTAATCAGCCGAAATATAAACTGATAAAAAAGAGCTGGACAAACAACAGCTCTTTTCAATTTTCGCACTCCTTGATTTTATTTTCCCAAATCGCGCCCGTTTGATTAAGTTAAAGAATGGGCGAACTAAAAAGATTTGGGCAATTTTTATACCTTTGCGAAAGTCTGATTTTACGGGATTTAGCTGAGAATAGTTTTAATTTGCGGCGGCAGTGCGCTGCTCTCAAGAAAACATGCGGCGACAGATTGCCGCCGTGCGTCTAAGATCGTCGGGCGCAAGTTTTCTCATCCTGCCGATTACCCGCGGGTTTTAAAGGACTGTTTTTGACACATTTTCCATGTAGAGAATCGGCATTGGCATCGCCATCGTAACCAGCAGCGACTGGCTTATCCTCGTGTTTACTGGCAACCGCCCGTGTTATATAATCAAAATTCGCAGACTTCTAAAAGTTGGAAATTAATTTCGGCAAACGGAGGTTTGAATTCAAGGGGTCTTAGTATTACTTTTTAAACCTTTGGCAGCACAATCGGTGTGTTGCACAAGGGTTTTTGTGTCTTTTGTGATATATAACAGGATTAAATGAATAAAAACGAAAGCAAACTAGGGATTATGATCGTGGGGCTGGGCGGCGCGGTGGCATCAACCGCCATCGCCGGCATCGAATTACTAAAGAATAATAAAATCGGTACGGAAGGTTTGCCGCTCGCTGATTTGCCGGAAAATCTGATTGGCGGCATTGTTGATTACAAAAATCTCATCTTTACCGGATGGGATATGAACGGCGATGATTTAGCGGCTGCCGCAACGATTCATAATGTTCTGACGCTGCCGCAGTTCTCCGCCGTCTCCGAAGAAATGCAGGCGGCAAAACCGCTCGCGGCAGTCGTCAATTCGGCTTTCTGTCATAACATCGAAGGCAAAAATGTTTTTGCGGCGGCGAATCATTACGCGGCGGTCGAGAAACTGCGCGAAGATATTCGCCGATTCAAACACGAGCAGGGAGTCGAGCGCGTCGTAATTATTAATCTCGCTTCGACCGAGAGTTTCGTTGATAAAGATTCGGAAACTTTTGCGACGCTCGAAAACTTTGAAAAATCATTGGGGGAAAACTCGGCGGAGATTTCGCCCGCGATGATTTACGCTTACGCCGCCATCGGCGAGGGAATTCCTTACGGAAATTTTACGCCGTCGGTCGCCGCCGACATTCCCGCGCTGGTCGAATACGCCGAGAAAACCGGTGCGCCGATTGCCGGGAAAGACGGCAAAACCGGACAGACATTTATCAAAACCGTGGTCGCGCCCGGATTAAAAGCCCGCGCTCTGAAAGTTGACGGCTGGTTTTCGACCAATATTCTGGGAAATCGTGACGGTTTCGCGCTCCAGCATCCTGATTCTTTGAAGTCGAAAATCACGACGAAAGGTTCGGTCTTAGACGATATTCTGGGTTATACAGTCGAAGATCACATCGTTGACATCCGCTATTACCGACCGCGCGGCGACAATAAGGAAGCCTGGGATAACATTGACATCATCGGGTTTATGGGACAGCCGATGCAGCTCAAAATCAATTTTTTGTGTAAGGATTCGATTTTAGCCGCGCCGCTCGTCATCGAAATTGCACGGCTGCTTGATTATGCACAGAAATGCGGCGAAAAAGGCGTGCAAAGCCAGCTTTCGACGTTTTTCAAGTTGCCGCAGGTGGCGGACGAACAAAACGAAACGCCCGAACACGCCATTCATAAACAGCAGCAGATGCTGCTCGACTGGCTCGAAACTCACGCCGAAAATTCGTCGCCAGCCGACGGCGGCGCGGCGGAATTGGCGGCGGCGGCGAGCGAATAGCGGATCAAAAACAGCATAACGAAAGTTCAAATCAAGGAAAGTTCAAATCAAGGAAAAATCGTCGTTTGCCGACTTTTCCCAATCGAAAATTTTGTTTGCACCGGACTTAAAATAAATATGAGCTTTGTCACTCAGACAGCGAAAACAGCGAACGACGACCGCGCGGAAAATCTCGCCGCGCTCGTTCATTTGTTTCGAGAAATCGGCAATTTGAAGAGAATTCGCGCCGCCAGTTTGGAAAATTCGTTGGCGGCGAAACTTTTTGAACGCGCTTAGCGGCAAAACATCGGCGGCGCGAACGCCCGAACAGTCACCTTGGAAACGGCGCGGAATGCGCTGATCGGCGCGAATCTGGGCGCGATTGACGCGGAAGTTTTGCGGTCGGCGGACTTGGGAAGAAACGAGATTGAAACGATTCTGAGTCGCGCTTTTGATGCCGTCGCCGCGCCGGTTGACGCTTCGCTGCGAACGGAAATGCGCGAGTTGATTGGCGAGGAATCAAATTCGGAGGAAGCCGAAAATCCGCATTTCGTCGAACTTTTAATTCGCCAGCCGCGTTCGGGCGCGACAAAAGTCGGTGCGCCGAAAATGATTTTCGATCAGCCGGAAAATCACGCCGAAAATTCGATAATCGTCGGCATTTACGCGGTTTTGCTCGCGCCTGTCTACCGCGCAGATATTGAAACGGTCTTTTCCGCCGCGCTCGCGCATCATTTTCACAACGCTTATCTGCCCGATTCGGGTTTTGCGGGCGAGGAATCTTTAGGCGAATTTATGCCCGCGATTTTCGACTCGTTTCGCCGCCGATGCCTTTCGGAGATTCCCGAAAAACTGCACGAAAAGATTTGGTCGGCACTTAAAGTTATCGAAAAAGCGGACGCGCCGGAAGCGCAAGCGTTTCACGCGGCAGAGT
>JAJAZE010000335.1 GCA_026785925.1 Pyrinomonadaceae bacterium | reverse complement strand
GTGGACTTTTGAAAGAGGTCCAAAAGATAATTCTTTCGGTTTGGCTTCGGGCATTACCTGATCGGCAACGTTTTCGTCAGTCGGATTTCCGGCAAGTGATTTCGGGTCGTCTAACATAGAATTCTCCTTAATCTAGCAATTCGGTTTTGATAAAACGTTTGATGCCGACGAATTATTCAGCGGCACACGCTCGCGCAAAGTTTCGGCGAGTTTTTCGACTTCCTTAACGACTGAAGATTCAGAGTTGAAATCGTATAAAGATTTACCTTCCAAATCAGCTTGCGTGACATTCGGATCAAACGGAATCTTGGCGATAATTTCCAAATCATTGTTTTTGCAAAAATCCGTCACGGCTTTTTGGTCTTCCGCGCTCCGATATTTATTAACGACGGCATAAATATGATTGATGCCGAGGGCGCGAGCGAGCGGTAAAGTTCGCCGCGCGGTTTCAAGCGAACGATAATAAGGTTCAGTGACGATCAGCATCACGTCAACGTGTCGAACCGTTCCGCGACTCAAATGTTCGAGCGACGCTTCCATATCCATCACGGTTATTTTGTCGGCTTCCGAAACGATTTCTCCCATCAGGCTGCGAACCGCAGCGTGCGCGGAGCAGAGTCAGCCCGCACCGGCATTTTCGACTTTTGTTCCGACGATCAGGCGAATGCCGTCGGGCGCGGCGATGCCGTGCAAAGCGGTGATGTTTTCAACCGTATCTTTCAGCACCAGCCGCATTTTGCCGTCCGCGTCTTCACGTCTTTCGGTAATGCTGCCGCGCGGAATCGAATGAGTTTCTTCGAGCGTTTGCGCGTCCAACCCCAAAGCCATTCCAAGATTCGGATTCGGGTCGCCATCAATCGCCAACACGGGAAAACCTTGCCGCGCAAAAACTCGCGCCAACGTCGCCGAAATCGTCGTTTTCCCAGAACCGCCTTTGCCGCTGATTCCAATTTTCATAACTGTATTCAGTTATCAGTTATCAGTTATCAGTTATCAAAATGTTAGTTGATAACTGATAACTGATAACTGTTATTATTTTACACCCAAAATTCCCGCTAAACTTCCCAGATGTCTGTCCGCGCTCGTCAGTTCCGTGCCGACCACGCCGAAACCGCCGACGACCGGCGCGAGCGAGCCGTTGATGCCGTTGATACAATCAGGCAAAGGCGAAGTTTCGGTTTCAATTGCGCGAACACCGTAAGCAACTTTGTTGAGGCTCGAAGCGATGCCTTCGAGTGCCTGCGCGATGTAGAATAATCCGATGCCGAGCGCGATTAACAAAACGGCGGCGACGGCGACACTCAAAATCGTCAAAAGCAAAACCGTATTCATTATTTTTTGCCTCCGCCGACGAAAGCCGAAACCGCCGCCAGTTTTTTATTGATTGCATCCGCCACATTGACAATCGGTGTCGCGCCCGCAATCAGCGCGGCGGCAACTTCGTTGGTCGCCGTCAGATTTTTCAAGGCGGAAGTATTTTCAACAATCCCGACCGCCGCCGGAAGCGTTCTGTCCGCCAAATCATCAATTTTGCGGGCGGCTTTGATAACGCGAATCAACAAATGAACATCAATCACCGTCACAATCAACGCGACCGCGATGCCGATCCACCAGACGATTTTAATTGTGTTTGCCACGTCGGGAGTCAGTTCGATTAAAAACATAAATCACCTCGCAAAATTTTTTATTTAGCCACCGCCACCGCGTCAAGCGTTTCCTGCAAATGCTCATTCGCCGAAACAAAACTCGATTCGGCAACCATCAAACCGCCCGCCAGACCGCCGAGCGAACCGTTCAATTTTTCGATTCCGCCGTTAAGCGGCGCGGTGTTTTGTTCGACGACTTTCAAGCCTTCGCTGATCGCGCCGAGCTTTTTCGCCACGCTCATCAATGTTGTCGCAATCGCAATCAATCCGACCGCCAGCGTCAGCACCAAAATTACGAAATAGGCAACCGTTATCCACGTCAGCAATTCCATAATCTACGCTCCTTTGGTCAACGCCTGTCCTAAATCGTCTAATTTGTGGTTTATTTCTCCGGCGACTCCGGCGATTGATTGGGCGGTTTTCAAGATGTCTCCGGCGACGATGTTGGTGTCTTTGAGCATCCAGATTGAAACCGTATTGCCGGCGATTAATTTTCCTGCCGACCAGATGTCTTTGGCGTGGTCGTCAATTTTGCGGGCGGTTAGAACGATTGCAATCAAAAGCGCGGCGACTATCAAAACCACGACTGTTGCGGCAATCAGCGAGTAAGTCCAAATCGTCATCGAATCCATCGTTTTTCCTCCAAACTTTTGTTGTAAAAAAGAACACAATGCGCGCCGGTTAAATTCCGTCAGCGACGCGATTAACAAGACAGCCGAATGATTGAAAGCTATCGGCGAGAAGGGATTTTTGTAATACTACCAGTAACTTAGCCGGTTAAGCAACAATTACTTTAGACTTATAAAAAATCGTTCGCCGTCAGAACTATTCTGTTGAAAATTCAGTGCGCGACTTCCGGGTTTTGCGATGCGTATTTAGAAAGCGCGAACAAACTTTGCCGCAGCTCACTGCCTTCTTTGGTCAGCGCGTATTCGACGCGCGGCGGCGTTTCGGCGTATGTTTGACGGCTAATCAGCCCGGCGCGTTCGAGTTCTGCTAATCGAATCGTCAAAGTCGAAGAACTCATATCGTCCATCACGCTTTTCAAATCGTTAAAGCGAATCGTTTCGTGTTCGCCGATCACGGTCAATAGCCGCAGCGCATATTTGCGCCCGATAATCTGCACCAAACCTGTCGCCGGACACATACATTCATTGGCTTCGCTCGGTATGTTATCAGCGCACCCGCAACTATTTTCTTTCGGTAAACTTAAAATCGGCAGATTCATCGGTTTTCCGTTTCTATGCAAAACTTGCTCGCTAATCTTGAATCAAAATTTAATCAACCTAAATTTAACATTTTCCGCCGAATAAAAGCACGTAAATTCTTTCTCCGAATCACTTTTAATTTTATGCTTTTCATTCGCCAAACTATAAATAATTTGACAAAACTTCCGCAAAGCGTTATCACAATTAAACACTTCGATTTATCGAACTAAAGTCCAAACGACACGGCTTGAGATACTTTATCGAGCCGACTTCGCTTTAGATTTACAAAAATTCAGAAATCCAAACAAAGGTTTCTCGAAAAAATAGTTTATTGCGCTCAGAAATTGCTCGGTCAAATCCAAACATTTTACGAACTACATTTAGAAGTATGTTTGGTAATTAACAGTTAGACGCTTGCAACTTCGCTCAACAAATTCGGCAAATGAAATTTCAAGAATCAGGTGCGCCCTAAAAGTTTAAACTTATGAAAAAGAAATTATCGCTCGTCATTTTAACGATTGTCGCCACAGTTTTTTTTAATTCCGTCGCCTCAATCACGATTTACGCTCAAACCGCAACGGCGACGCTCGTCGGACGCACGACTGACGAAGCCGAAGCCGCTTTGCCCGGCGTGAAAATTACACTCACGCAGACAACCACCGGACAAACGCGCACGGTTATGAGCGACGATTCGGGCAATTACGTTTTTCTGCTATTGCCGGCTGGCAAATACGAGCTGGCGGCGGAGCGCGAAGGATTTCAAAAATTGATTCGGCGCGAATTTGATCTTCAGGTTGATCAACGCGCTAGTCTCGACTTGCCGCTCAAAGCCGGGCAAGTCACCGAAACGGTTGAAATCAGAGACGAGGCTTCGATTTTGCAGACGGAAAGCGCGTCGGTCGGAACGGTGATTGACCAGGCAAAAATCGTTCGTTTGCCGCTCAACGGGCGCGAGTTTCAGCAACTGGCACTGCTCGTTCCCGGCGCGGTTCCGGCGGCGCAAGGTTCTTCTCTTTCATTTCGCGGCGGCTTTAACGTCGGCGGCGCGCGCGAATCGGCGAATCAATTTCTGCTCGACGGCGCGGACAACAACAACTCGTCGGCGAATCAATTCGTATTTCGCCCGTCGGTTGATATGATCCAGGAATTCAAGGTGCAGACCAACAGCTATTCCGCCGAATTCGGGCGCGGCGCGGGCGCACAGGTTAATATCATTACTAAATCGGGAACGAATCAATATCACGGCAACGCTTTTGAATTTCTCCGCAATTCGGCGTTCGACGCGAAAAATTTTTTCGATTTGCCGACAACATCTCCGTCGTTCAAACGCAATCAATTCGGCGCGACTTTCGGCGGACCGCTGCCGTTTTTAAATTTCGGCGAAGGTGGGCGCGTTTTCAATTCGGGCGTAAACCGGACGTTTTTCTTTTTAAGTTACGAAGGTCTGCGTCTGCGGCAGGGCGTTACGCGCTCGGCTTCGGTTCCGACGCTTTTGCAGCGACAGGGAAATTTTAGCGGAGCATTTATCCGCGACCCGCTATTGCTGTTAACCGGTTTGTGTCAGGCGACACCGGCAAATCCGATGCAGGGTGTCAATTATCAAGCGTCGTGTTTTCCGAACGGCATCATTCCGGCGAATCGGATCAACGCCATCGGTCTCGCCATCGCCCGCGCTTTTCCCGCGCCGAACAATGCCGCCGATCCGGTGCGAAATCTGGTTTCGACGCTTTCGCGCCCGCAGGATGCCGACCAGTTTTCCGTCCGCGTTGACCATCGTATTTCGGAAAAAGCGAACGTCTTTTTTCGTTACAGCGTCAATCAAGACCAGCAAATAGACGTTTTTGACACGCTCGTCGGCACGATTAACACCGGACTTCCGGGCTTCGGGCGTAACGACAATCAACTGACCAAAAGCATTTCGCTCAGCTACACGCAAATCATCAATGCGCGAACGGTCAACGAATTTCGCTTCGGTTACAACTTTCTGCGGCAGATTCGCGCTCCTGAAAATAAAACCGATGCGGTCAGTGCGCTGGGTCTGATCGGACTTTCGACTGACCCCCGAACTTTTGGCTTTCCCGCCTTTCGCGTCACCGGTTTCGATTCGCTCGGCGACAACGTGCAGTTGCCGCAGGAACGCAGCGACTCGACTTATCAAATTGTTGACAACATTTCCTTGCAGCGCGGAGCGCACACGATTAAAGCCGGAATTGATTTACGCCCGTTTCGTTCGGAGAATTTCAATCCCGGTTCGTCGCGCGGCGATTTTCGCTTTACCGGACTTTACACGAACAACGGATTAGCCGATTTGCTGCTCGGTTTGATCGCGCAGGACACGCGCGGTGTCGGCAACGCCGAGCGCGTCCGGCTGCAAAAATCCTACGGTTTTTATGTGCAGGACGATTGGAAAGTTTCGCGCCGCCTGACGTTTAATCTCGGTCTGCGCTATGAACTTAATCCGCCGCTGACCGAAGCTAACAATCTACTCTCGAATTTTGATGTCGCAACCCGAAGCATCATCATCGCCGGTCAAAACGAGCTGGGCAGACAGGTTTACAATACCGACAAAAACAACTTCGCGCCGCGCGTCGGTTTTGCGTGGCAGCCGTTCGACGAAAAAACGGTTTTGCGCGGCGGCTACGGCATTTATTACGACTTGCCGATTGTCGGCAACGAACTCGGTGCATTATACGGTAATCCGCCGTTTCGCAGCATCAGCACTTTTAACGGCACTCTGGCTAATCCGATTAGTTTGAATAATCCGTTTCCGACGCAATCGCTCGGAGCCGCGACGCTCTCGCCGACCGGCGTGCAGCGCGATTTGCAGACGAGTTATCTGCAGAATTTCAGCCTCGGCGTACAGCGCGAAATTTTGAAAGATTTGGTAGTCGAACTTTCCTACATCGGCAATAAGGGAACGAATCTGCTTCGCAACCGCAACATCAATCAAGCCGTTCTAGGCGCGGGAACGATTGGTTCGCGCCGCCCGTTCGCCGGTTTCGGCAACATTCCTTACCGCGAATCTTCCGCCGGTTCGACTTATCATTCGATGCAGGCGCGGGCTGAAAAACGATTCTCTGACGGCTTCACCTTTCTCGCGTCCTACACTTTTTCCAAAGCGATTGACGATTCTTCCGGCGTTCCTGCCAGCACCGCGACGAGCAATAATCCGCAAAACAGTTTCAATCTACAAGCCGAACGCGGGCTTTCGGAATTCGACGTGCGCCACCGTTTCGTCACAAGTTTCATCTACGAATTACCATTCGGCAAAGGTAAGCAATTATTGCAAAGCGGCATCGCCGGCAGCATTTTCGGCAATTTTGAAATCGCCGGCATCGTCGCCGCCCAAACCGGGCGACCGTTCACGCCGCGCATCAGTGCCGACCGCAGCAACACCGGACAACTCCAAGACCGCCCGAACGTCGTCGGCAACCCGCGTTTGGATAATCCCGACCCGCAGTTATGGTTTAACACCGCCGCGTTTGCAATTCCGGCGGCGGGAACTTTCGGCAACGCCGGGCGCAATATCTTAACCGGACCCGGCTACAGCAACACCGACCTCGCGCTCGTCAAACGCATTAAATTCGGCGAAGTCCGCAATTTGGAATTGCGCGGCGAAGTTTTCAACGCCTTCAACCGCCCTAATTTCGATTTGCCCAACGCGATTGCTGATTCAACCCAACCTGGAGGTTTAAGCCCATTTGGACGCATCTTCTCGGCAGGACCGGCGCGGCAAATCCAATTCGGATTAAAGTTTGAATTTTAAGGGAATTTTGAAGTAGAAAAATTTGCTCAGTCGCTCCGCGAAACACACGAACGACACGAAAAAAACATAAGACAAAATTTTGTTTTTTATTTCGTATTATTCGTGTGTTTCGCGGAGCGACTGGGCAAAATCTTTGTTTTGATTTTTCGCCCGGCAATCAACAAATGCGCGGCAACTGTTCGCCAAGCTGCAAATCAACCACGCGCGTTCCGCCGATGCCGGTTTTCGCCGCGACCATTCCGGCGTGTTCGCCGACCACTTCGCCGATAATTTCCGCCTTTTCGCCGTGTTCATTCAGGCGCATTTTCTCAAGCATTTCGTCGGCAAATTCACGCGGCAGAATCGCTACCAATTTGCCTTCGTTAGCGACGTAAAGCGGGTCGAGTCCGAGTATCTCGCAAGCTGAACGCACGATGCGCGGAACGGGAAATTTATTTTCCTGCAAAACAATTCCGACGTTTGAAGATTTGGCGATTTCATTCAAAACCGAAGCCACGCCGCCGCGCGTCGCATCTCTGAGGACGTGAATTTCCTTCGTCACTTCCAGCATTTCCGCGACTAAATTATG
>JAJAZE010000334.1 GCA_026785925.1 Pyrinomonadaceae bacterium | reverse complement strand
TTGTCAGACCATCAGTTTTAACGCCGATACTTTTGAATATGAAACCGTCAGCCACGAAAACGGCAACGCGACGGCGATTAAGTTTCCGATTGACCAAACGCTTTACAGTCCGGGCGATGTCGTCGTCGTTCTCTCGAACGATGAAGTGAGTTTTCACGGACTAATCGGAAAAATCGAAGACGGCTGCGCCTTTGCTTATGATCCGAAAGGCTCGCTGCTGGCGGCGACCGTGCAGTAAAATTTGCCGCTCAAATTTTCGACACCTGAAATGACCGTCGAGTCCAATTTGACACTTTATCAGAGAGATTTCTATTATTGATAATTCAGGTTTCGGGGTAGTAGCTCAGTTTGGCAGAGCGCTGCGTTCGCAATGCAGAGGTCAGGAGTTCGACCCTCCTCTACTCCACCAATTTATGTTCAAAAGCACTTACGCGCCGTAAGTGCTTTTTCTTTTGCAGTTATTCAACCGGACAAATTCGGGTTCGCTTTTGCCGCTTGTGATTAGGAGAGAAAATGCAGTTTATCGGAATTGATTTCGGGACCTCAAATTCGCTGGCATCGTTAGCCGTCAATGACAAAATTGAGTTTGTCCGTTTTCCTGACGGTAACATCAGCAATCCGACAATTATTTACTTTCCCGCCCAATCGAGACAGTATTACGTCGGAAATGAGGGCGTGCATCGCTATCTGACGCATCTCGAAGAAAGCGGTATCGGCGGCAGACTGATGTTGAGTATTAAAACTCTGCTGCCCGAAGCCAAATTCGATTATACGCTGGTCGCCGGTCACGGTCGTTTGACGGTGGAGGATTTGGTTTCTAAATTTTTGTCACTGCTAAAAAAGCTGGCGGAAAAACAGTTCGCGCGGCAGTTTGACGGAGTGATTTTGGGGCGACCGGTGGAATTTACTGAACTCGCCGTCAGCCGATTGGAGAAAGCGGCGCACATCGCCGGTTTCAAGCGCGTTGTATTCTGGCTCGAACCGGTCGCGGCGGCGTTGGCGTATGAAGCAACCGCGTCGCGGGACGAATTGATTTGCGTCGTTGACATCGGCGGCGGCACGAGCGACGTTTGCGTGATCGAAACGTCCGCGTCGCGCTCGCCGTCGCCCGACCGACTCGACGACATTAAAGCCGTCGGCGGCGTTTATCAGGCGGGTGACGAGTTGAGCGCACAGATGATGAAACACCAACTCGCGCCGCGTTTCGGAGCCGGTTCGACGTTCAAATCCCTGAGTAAAACGCTGCCTTTTCCGACTCATCTGATTTACAAACTTTCCAAATGGCATCGCATCAATCTTTTGAATAACGCTAGTGACAAAGAGACGATTCAATCCATTTATCCGTCATCCGACCGACCCGATGACGTGAAAAGGCTTTTGGATTTAATCAAACATCATTACGGTTTTGAATTATTTCAGGCAATTGATGCGGCGAAAAAACATCTGTCGGGCAGCGAGCGGGCGACGGTCACTTTCCGACCGCTGGATTTGCGTGAGGAAATTACCATTAAAGAGTTTGAAAGCATCATCGGCGAGACGGCGCGGGCGATTGAAAAATCTATTTACGATACTTTACACGCGGCTTCGGTCAAACCTTCCGCCATCAAGCGCGTTCTTTTGACCGGCGGCACTTCGCAAGTGCCTTTGCTCAGTCGTTCGGTGACGAAAATCTTCGGCGCGGAGAAGATTTTGCGCCCCGATTTTTTCAGTTCCGTCGCCTCCGGTTTGGGTTACGCGGCGGCACGTCTGAAGTGAAGCGGCTGAATTTAAATCTGGAAAATCCGCCGGTTTGGACTTTTAAAGTAGTAATGAGCCGTCTCCTCGGCTCGCTCAAATCCGATGAAAAAACGCTGCCCGAACTGTCATCTAATCCATTTTCCGCACTCAACCGAATGCGTCCGCTGCCGGTCCGGTTTGATTGAAGTTTCGACTTTGCAAACGGACGGCGCGATTAAACCTTCAATGAAATCCAATCTTATTCGCCGCGCTGCGATTTGTGCCGTCGTGTGTTTTGCCGCGCTGCTCGGTTTTTACCTTTCGATGGTTTTTACGTCCGCTTCGCTGAAATACGACGAAAAAAAACAAATTCAGAGCGCGATAAAAATTCTGGACGAAAAAGGTTTTGCCGGCGAAGTTTTTCTGCTTAAATATCTGACCAGCTTTCGCGGCAACGACAATTGGCTGAACGCCTCAACCAAAACGGAAAACGCTTACGCCGCCACTAATTTTCCGTTCGAGATAATGACCATTTACCCGGATTTTTTCACTTATTCGACTGATGATGTCGAACGCGCCGCGATTCTTCTGCACGAAGCGCGGCATCTGAAAGGCGCGGACGAAAAGGAAGCCTACGAATTCGTCTGGCGCAACCGGCATAAACTCGGCTGGACTAAAGAATTTTACGAGCATTCGATAGTTTGGCAGAATGTCAGAAAACAAACCAAAGAATTTGCGCCGAATCTTTTCGTCTGCGGCTCGAACGAAATCGGCGACTGCACCGAATAATTGATAATGCGAATCAAGAGTTGAAAATTCGCTTATCACTCAAGTTCCTTACTTGGCGTTCTCTGCGTCTTGGCGTGAGAAAGATTTCCACGCCAAGACGCAAAGAACGCCAAGTAAAACCAAGTTAATCTGATGTTTATTTTAACTCTTGATTCGCATTGATAATTGACTCTTACTTCTCAGCTAAAATCCAACTGCGAAAGTTACCTTCATCGCTAAAAACCAATTCACTTTCAACAACGTAACACGGCAGATCAATTTGCAAATCTTTGAGCTTGACCGCATCTTTCGCCGTCGTCAGCAACACTTTTGCGTCTGCTTGTCCGGCTTTTTCCATAAGTTTTGCAATATCTTTCGGCGTGTAAAAATGATGGTCGGGGAAAGTTTCAGTCGCCGATAACGCAAAATTTTCCTGCCGCAACTGCTCGAAAAAGTTGTTCGGATTGCCGAGCGCACAAAACGCCAGATTATTGTCGGTCGGTCGCCGTTCGCCGCTCGTCACTTGCGCCAAGTCTGTTTGTCGGGCGAGAAATTGTTTTAGTTCGACTACTTTAGAAACCCGGTTTGCCGCCGCGAAAATCGGACAAACCGGATTATATTTTGAGATTTGAGTTTGGAGATTTGAAAGATCGCGGACTAAATTGGCGCGGGTGATAACCACCGCGTCGGCGCGTCGGAGATTCCTCAGCGGCTCGCGCAAAATGCCGTTCGGCAGAGTTTTGCCGTTGCCGAAAGGATTGTTTGCGTCCACGCAAACGATGTCCAAATCGCGTTCGGCGCGTAAATGCTGAAATGCGTCGTCCAATACAAACGCCGTAATGCCGAATTTCTCCCGCGCCCAGAGTCCCGCCGCGACGCGATTGGCATCGGCGACGACCGCCGCTTTACCGAGCAGTTTATTTGCCAATTCAAACGGCTCGTCGCCCGCGTTTTCGACATCGGTCAAAATTCTCGCGCCGTCGGAAACCAGAACGCGCCGTTTCGGATGTCTGCGCCCGTAACCGCGCGTCAGAATACAAACCTTTTCACCATTTTCGGCTAAAAGTTTCGCAGCGAAAGCGACCAGCGGAGTTTTTCCCGTGCCGCCGACCGTGATATTTCCGATGCTGACGGTTTTCGCGCCGAGCGAATGCGATTTGAAAACGCCTCTTTCATAAAGCGAATTTCGCACACCGACGACCGTGCTGTAAAACCGGGAAAACATAGTGGTAAATGGTAAGTGGTAAGTGTTAAGTAATCAAATTTCACTTAACACTTACCACTTACCATTTACCGTTAGCTTTGTCGTTTGTTTGTCGTTTGAATCAATCTGACGAGCTTGTTTTGCGCCTGTCCGCTGTCAATAGTTTGTTCGGCGAGTCGGGCGGCGTGCGTCGGCGAGTCGGCAACGCCGCCGACGAGCAGCGCGGCGGCGGCGTTCAGAATAATTAACGAACGCGCTTCGTCGCGGCGTTTTCCTGAAAAAACCTCGCTGATAATTTTCGCGCTTTGTTCGGGCGCGGCGGCTTTCAGATGTTCGATTGTGCCGCGCGGCAAGCCGAAATCTTCGGGCGTGATTTTAAATTGGCGGACTTTATTTCCGGCGACTTCGGAAACCAGCGTTTCACCGGTGAGCGTCAATTCGTCCAAACCGTCTTCGCCGTGAACGACCCACGCCTGCTGCGTTCCGAGCAGAGCCAACGCCTGCGCCATCGGTTCGACCAGCGATTGATGCCACACGCCGACGATTTGCTTCGGCGCGTTTGCCGGATTCGATAAAACGCCGAGCAGATTCAAACAACTGCGAATGCCGAGATTGGCGCGAATCGAACCGACGCGCTTTAAGGTCGGATGAAATTTCGGCGCGAACATAAAACACAGTCCCGCGCCGTTCAAACAAGTGTGCGCCATTTCCGGCTCGCCCGTCACTTTGACACCGAGCTTTTCCAGCACGTCCGCGCTGCCCGTGCCGCTCGTGACGGCGCGGTTGACGTGTTTGGCGACGGTCAAACCCGCGCCCGCGATGACGAATGCGGCGGCGGTCGAGACGTTAAAAGTTTTCGCCGCGCTCGAACCGGTTCCCGCCGTGTCAATGTAATTTTTCTGGCGCGTCGAGATTTTAACGGCTTGCGCCCGCATCACCTGCGCCATTCCCGCGAGTTCGGCAGGCGTTTCACCCTTCGCCGTCAGCGCGGTCAACGCGGCGGCGATTTGCTGCGGATAGGTGCTGCGGTCGGTCATAATGCGGAAAAACTCGGCGGCTTCGTCCATTGATAAATCTTCGCCGCGCACCAGACGATTCAGAAACGGGTAAAGCGGCGTGTCGGCGCGGCTGTTGGTCGCCGCCGGCGGCGCGTCTAACAGCCATTCGTGTTTCGATGTCAGCATATTTTTAAAAGTAAAAAGACAGCAGGACGGAAATGTCCAAAAAGTTTAATGAAAGTTTATTGATTGAGGTTTGAGGCGCACTCGGAATCTGAAAATTTAATTCCTTATCTAATATCTCAAATGTCGAGGAAGTTTTGCAAGAGTTTTTTGCCCGCGCTCGTTAAAATTGATTCGGGGTGAAACTGCACACCCTCGATTTTGTAGGTTTTGTGCCGCATCGCCATTATCAAATTGTCGGGCGAGACGGCGGAGATTTCCAGACAATCAGGCAGCGATTCGCGCTCGACGATCAGGGAATGATAGCGTCCGGCTTGAAAATTATCTTCTATATCT
>JAJAZE010000333.1 GCA_026785925.1 Pyrinomonadaceae bacterium | reverse complement strand
AGGCGACATCGAAGCAATTATCGCTTCGATTGGTTGTAAAAGTATGGTAAAGAGTTTTTGGTTCACACTTAAACATCTCTTTTTTCATACTTTTACTCCAATTCAAATTTACTCGGCAATTCTTAGACCGCTCAGTAATGAGTTTGTCTAGGTTTTCAATCCAGTTATTAAAATTTTCTTTTTTTTCTAACCATTCTGTTTCCATCGCCATTTGTCGAAAATTTGAGGCTTCTTCAAAACGATTATTGTTTTCGGCGTTTTCAGCCAGTTGACGACAGGCTATTTTGAAGACAGGCTTCGCATTCAAAAATTTACGTTTTTCTAAAATTTCAAGTTCGGAGAGAACATTTTGTTTGATAAAGTTGTTTGATACATTTTTCCAATTCGGATTTACAAAAATAAATGTCCTTGCATCTGTATCAATAAACCAATTTGGATATAAAGTAACTTTGTCGAAAACTATTCTCCCAGAACCTTGTATTTGAGCATACCGTAAATTGAGACGCGATTCGCTGAAATCAAATAATGGATGATTTTCTGTTGATTGAAAAATTACAAAACCTTCGATAATAGTTTGGTCAAATTGCACAACTCCTTTGATACTTGTATTCTGAAACCAAACTTTTGAACCTTCTTTAAAAATTGAATTGCTAAAAATAGCATTAGAATTTTCTCCAAAATTTGCTTTTACAAAATAAAGTTTTCCTGTGAACTCAACATAAAGAAATGATACATCGGCTTCAAAAGTGCTGTAACTAAAAGATACTTTTTTTTGAAATGTAGCGTAATCAAATGAAACTTTATTTTTGAAAGTAGCCATAATACTTACTTCTTCAACAAATGTTGCATTGTTAAAAATGAATTCAGTATCAAATACTTGTTTTTCCTCTTGATTCGCAGACAAATATCTTGATGTAAAAAAGATTTCATTTGGAAAATAAACATAGCTAAAATCAGTTTGTTTATCATTAATTCTTTTATCAAATTCAGTCAAAAAATCATGCAATTTTGCTTTGTTTGGAGAGTGTAATACACAATACTCATTTTCATCCTTTTTGTATTCAGCTTTACATAGCAAGTTTTGACAAACTTTTCGCCGAATATCTTGTCTTTGCCACTCTGTGCAATTCAAACTCACGAAACAGTTTTGAGATGGGTTATACATTTCCTAATCACTCCTTATTTTCTCATCGGCACTTTCACGCCATTCTCTTTCGCAAATTCAATCGCTTCTTTATAACCCGCGTCAACGTGGCGGACAACGCCCATTCCGGGGTCGGTGGTGAGGACTCTTTCGATGCGTTTGGCGGCTTCGGGTGTGCCGTCGGCGACGATGACTTGTCCGGCGTGGAGCGAATAGCCGATGCCGACTCCGCCGCCGTGGTGCAGGGAAACCCACGTTGCGCCGCCGACGCAGTTAATCATCGCGTTGAGATAAACCCAATCGGCGATGGCATCCGAGCCGTCTTTCATCGCTTCGGTTTCGCGGTTCGGACTTGCTACGCTTCCGCAATCAAGATGATCTCTGCCGATGACGATCGGTGCTTTGAGCGTGCCGTCGGCGACCATTTCGTTTAATTTAAGTCCGGCACGGGCGCGTTCGCCGTAGCCGAGCCAGCAGATTCTCGCGGGCAAACCTTGAAATTCGACTTCCCTTTGCGCCATCGTCAGCCATTTTATTAAATGATCGTTTTCGGGAAATAGATTCATCATCGCTTCGTCGGTTTTGTAGATGTCGGTTTTGTCGCCCGAAAGCGCGACCCAGCGAAACGGACCTTTGCCTTCGCAGAACAAAGGGCGAATATAAGCTGGAACGAAACCCGAATAATCGAAGGCGTTTGCCACGCCGTTGTCTTTGGCGCGTTGTCTGAGATTGTTGCCGTAATCGAAGACGATTGCACCGCGTTTCTGGAATTCGAGCATTGCTTCGACGTGTTTTGCCATCGAATTCATCGCGCGTTGTTCGTATTCGACTTGATTGATTTCGCGCAGGACTTTCGCCGCTTCCACGCTTAAACCAATCGGAATGTAACCGTATAAAACATCGTGCGCCGAAGTTTGATCGGTCACGACATCGGGTGTAATTCCACGTTCGAGAATCTGCCAATGAACCTCCGCCGCATTACCCAAAAGCGCGATTGATTTGGCTTCCCGTTTGTCGGTGAACTCTTTGACCAGCCGTAAAGCGTCGTCCAAATCTTTGGCTTCGACATCAACCTGTTTCAACTGCAAACGCCGTTCAATGCGCCATTTATCAACGTCAACCAGCAGTCCGACACCGCCGTTAAATGTAATCGCCTGCGCCTGCGCTCCGCCCATTTCACCGAGTCCGGCGGTTAAAACAAACTTGCCCGCCAGACTTCCCCAATTATTTTGCCGCGCCAACGAGCCGAAAGTTTCATAAGTTCCCTGCAAAATCCCTTGCGTTCCGATGTAAATCCAACTGCCCGCCGTCATCTGCCCATACATCATCAGCCCTTCACGCTCGTATTTGTCGAAATTTTCCTGCGTCGCCCAGTGCGGAACGATGTTGGAGTTGGCGATCAAAACCTTCGGCGCGTCGGTGTGAGTTTTGAAAACGGCAACCGGTTTACCCGATTGAACAAGCAGCGTTTCGTCTTCTTCGAGATTTTTCAAACTCTCCAATATCGCGTCGAACGATTCCCAATTCCGCGCCGCTTTGCCGCGCCCGCCATAGACAATCAGATTGTCCGGGTCAAAGGCGACTTCCGCGTCGAGGTTGTTTTGAATCATTCGATAGGCGGCTTCGATCAGCCAGTTTTTGCAGGTTAAGTTTGTTCCGGTCGGAGCTTTGACAATTCGTTTCATAAATTTTTTGTGCTAAAGTTTTTTAACATCATAGCTTCAATTCTTATTTCAGAAAAATTATGCGTCGAATAATTCTGATTGGTTTGACATTCGCTTTTTTGACAGTTCCCGTCGTCGCTCAGAAACTCCCGAAATCGTCCACGCGAAAATCCGCGAACGCGCCGAACCGACTGACGCAAGCAAACCGAATTCCGACGGCGAAAAAAGTTTTAAACGTCTCCGGCGAAGTCTATCGTTATGAAAATTTTCCGACCGAAATCAGCCGCAGCAGAAATATTGATGTTTGGCTGCCGCCTGGTTACAACGCAAATACCGGCGAACGCTGCGCCGTTTTATATATGCACGATGGACAAAATCTGTTCAGTCCGGCGGACGCGGGCAGCGGCGTTGAATGGGGAATTGACGAAACACTGACGCGGCTCATCAGCGAACAAAAAGTGCGCCGAACCATCGTCGTCGGAATCTGGAATACGGCTTATCGTTTCACCGAATACGCGCCCCAAAAGGCTGCCGATCTGGTGACGCGCCGAAATATCAAACCTTCGCCGCTGGTCAAAACGCCGGAAGGCGAATCGGACAAATATCTGCGATTCATCGTCAGCGAACTCAAGCCTTTTATTGATAAAAATTATCGCACCAAACCCGACGCGAACAATACGTTCGTGATCGGTTCGAGTATGGGCGGCTTGATTTCCCTCTACGCCGTTTCCGAATATCCGAACATTTTCGGCGGCGCGGGCAGCCTTTCAACTCAGTTTCCGCTGGGCGACGGCATTATCATCGGCTATCTGAAAAAATTTCTGCCCGCGCCGAAAAATCATAAAATCTATTTCGATTTCGGCACCGAAGGACTCGATGCAAATTACGAGCCGTTTCAAAAACAAGCCGACAATGTGATGAAATCGAAGGGTTACAAACGAAATAAAAACTGGCTCACGCGAAAATTTGAAGGAGCCGATCACAGCGAGAAATCGTGGGCGCAGCGGGTTGCCGTGCCGCTCGAATTCCTGCTTAAAAATTAGTTTGACGGCAGAATTTCCATATCCATAAAACTTATGCCCGACATCGGCGAGAAAATTATTCAACTGCAAGCGCGGCTCGATAAAATGGTCGAGTATCAGGATTATTTTTATCGTGAGACGAATCAGATTCGCGCTGAAATAAAATCGCTCAAACAATCGGCGGCGACGGCGAAAACCGAAACTTCGGACGTAAATTTTACGTCCGCCGAAAAGCCGCCGGTTGCGCCGGTCGCCGAAAATATATTTTCCGAATCGGTTACGCCGCGCACCGAACCAGCCGGATATCAGCCGCCGGTTTTTGATGCGCGGGAAAATCAGACGGCAAGCCGTTCAGAAACCGGCATCGAAGAATTTATCGGCAGAAATCTGATAAGTTTAATCGGCATTATCATTACGATTATCGGTGTCGGCATCGGCGCGAAATATGCGATTGACCGCGATTTAATCAGCCCGGCGACGCGCATTCTTTCCGGCTATGCTTTCGCCGCCGTTTTGCTCGGCATCGCCGTTTGGCTCAAAAGCAAATATCTGAACTTCAGCGCGGTTTTATTGAGCGGCGCGTTAGCGATGATGTATTTCCTGACGTTTTTCGCCTACAGTTTTTACAGTTTGATTCCGCAGAAAGCCGCGTTTTTGATAATGCTCGTCGTCACCGCTTCGACGGTCGGCGCGGCACTCAACTACAGCCGACAGGTGATCGCGCACATCGGTCTCGTCGGCGCGTATGCCGTGCCGTTTTTGCTCAGTGAAAATTCCGGCAGAGCCGACGTTTTGTTCGGCTATATGACGATTATCAATTTTGGAATTCTGGTCATCTCGGTCAAAAAATTCTGGAAACCTTTATATTATTCGTCGTTCATTTTCACCTGGCTGATTTACGCCGCGTGGTTTTTCACCAAATATCGCGCCGACGAGCATTTCGCGCTTGCGTTCGGTTTTGCATTCGTCTTTTTTCTGACATTTTACCTGACGTTTCTGTCCTACAAACTGATTGCTCAGGAAGAATTCAACGCGGAAATCGTCGTGCTGGTTTTGGTCAATTCGTTTATTTTTTACGGCTTCGGTTACGCGACGCTCGCCAGCCGCGAAGACTTTGCGCCGTATTTGGGCGCGTTCACGTTATTCAACGCGCTGATAAATTTCATCTTCGCCGCCGTCATTCATCGCTACCAACTCGGCGACCGCCGTAACTTTTATCTTGCCGCCGCCTTAGCGATTACTTTCGTGACCATCGCCGTTCCCGTGCAGTTGACCGGCAATTGGGTAACGCTTATCTGGACGGCGGAAGCGGCTCTGCTTTTTTGGATCGGACGCACGAAACAGCTTGCGATTTACGAAAATCT
>JAJAZE010000332.1 GCA_026785925.1 Pyrinomonadaceae bacterium | reverse complement strand
CATTTGCATCGTGCGGGGACTTTTCGCGCCGAATCTTTCTTTCATCGTCTGCGCCCAAATGACGCGGGCGGCGCGGAATTTAGCGATTTCCTCGAAAAAGTCGTTGTGCGAATTAAAGAAAAACGAGATGCGCGGCACGAACTCATCAACATCCATTCCGCGCTCGATGCCGTATTGCACATATTCCACGCCGTCGCGCAGAGTGAACGCGAGTTCCTGCAACGCCGTCGCGCCCGCTTCGCGGATATGATAACCGGAAACGGAAATCGGATTGTATTTCGGAACGTGCCGGGTGCAGAATTCAAACGTATCAATGACCAGTTTCATCGCCGGTTTAATCGGATAAATCCATTCTTTCTGCGCGATGTATTCCTTCAAAATATCGTTCTGCAACGTGCCGGAAATTTTTTTGAAATCTGCGCCTTGCTTTTCGGCAAGCGCGACGTAAAACGCCAGAAAAATCCACGCGGGCGCATTTATCGTCTGCGAAACCGTCACGTCTTCGAGATTGATTCCGTCAAACAAAACCTCGAAATCGGCGAACGAAGAAACCGCCACGCCGCATTTGCCGACTTCGCCTTCCGAAAGCGGCGAATCCGCGTCAAGTCCCATCAGCGCGGGCAAATCATACGCCGTTGAAAGTCCGGTCTGCCCCTGCGACATCAAATATTTAAAGCGTTTGTTGGTTTCTTCCGGCGAAGAAAATCCGGCAAACTGCCGCATCGTCCACAATTTGCCGCGATAACCCGTCGGATGAATCCCGCGTTTGTAAGGATATTCGCCGGGAAAGCCGATTTCGCTCGTATTTTCAGTGTCGGCTTCGGTGTAAAGCCGCTCGACCGATTCCAATGAAACGCCTTCAAAACTCTGCTTGCGTTCCGCCGTTTTGTCTAAAACTTTTCGCAGCGTCTCCGCTTCCCAACGCTTCAATTCACTTTGTTTATCAGATAAGATTTCTTTAACTTCCGGCATAAAATTATTCTCTCGTGTAAAATAAAATTGGTTTGATAACTAGAACAGATTAACAAAAAACGCAGTTTTAGTGAACGCGGGCGCGGGTTTTCAAACGGCAGTCAGGACTTTTGGCGCAGAGCGCGGCGATAGAATCGTTCGGTTTCCGAGACCATTTTTTCAAGCGAAAATTTATCTTCCACGCGCCGCCTTCCGGCATCTCCCAAACGACTTCTGCGGGCAGAATTTTCCGCTAAATCTAAAACGGCTTGCGCCAGATTTTCGTGATTTTCCAGCGGAACTAAAACGCCGCTCACGTCATCCTCGATTATTTCCGTCGCGCCCTCGCTTCTCGCGGCGACAACCGGAATCCGCGCCGCCATCGCTTCGGCGAGAACCAAACCGAACGGCTCGCTGCGCGCCGCCGACACGAATAAATCAAACTTTCCGAGAAACGGGCGCACGTCGTCGGTCCAACCGGCAATTTCGATGTAATTTTGTAAATTCAATTCGCCGATTAAATTTTCAAGCCGCCGCCGATTTTCGCCGGAACGCGATTTATCTTCGCCGACAATTACGAATCGAATATCCTGACGTTTCCGCAGCACAATGGCAGCGGCGCGAACGAAAATATCGTGTCCTTTGATCGGCGCAAGATGTCCGATAGTGCCGACGGTAAAATTTGTATTTTGATTTTTTTCAACCTGCGCGAACTGCTCTACGTCAACGCCGTTGTAAATCGTTTCGATGATTTCCGGCGAAAAAAGATTTTGCCGTCGGAGCGCGTCAGCAACGGCTTTGGACGGTGCGATAATGCCGCTCACATTTTGCAGCGCGAATTTTTGAAGGCGTTTCATCGGAAACAAAACGTGGCGCGTAAAAACAAACGGTCGGCGGGCAATTCGCGCCGCGAGTGCGGCAATCGGATAGTCTTTCGCCAAGTGCGCGTGAATGATTTCAACGCTGTTTTGAGCGGCGAACCTGGCTGTTTGGTGTGCGCTGAGAACATCGAGCGCGTTCCTCATTCCGGCAAACAGGACGTTTTCCGGCGCGAGATTTTTAATCGTATCTTTCACCGGCGAACCGGGCGCGAGCGCGAAAAATATCCGATGACCGCGCCCGGCGAGTGCGTTCGATAAATCAGCCAGATGCTTTTCGCCGCCGCCGATTTGCCGCGCCGAACAGATTTGCAAAATTCTCATCGCTTCGAGCTAAAAGTTAAAACGGAAGCTTGCCGGGCGTTTCGCCGAATGTAAAATAAGGCTGTTTATTTTTCAACGGCGGATTCACGCATCCAGTTTTGAATTTTTTCAATATCCTTCGACACCGTGCGTGAAGCGGCGAATAAAACTATGGCGAGCAGAACGCTCAAAATAGGAATTGCATACATCGCCGTGTGCAAGCCGTCGGCGCGAAACGGTTCGAGCGCATTTTGCGAAAAATCTGTAATTCCTGATATTTGAGCGGCGCGTTTCGTAAAGTAGTCGCTCATCAGCCCGGTTGCGTAAGGTCCCAAAGACGCGCCCAAAACATACATCGCAAAAAAATAAACCGCCATCGCCGTCCCGCGCAAACCCGGCTCAACGATGTCCTGAATCGTCGAATAAACGGTCGAATAATAAAAATACATCAGCGCACAGCCCGCGCCCATTAAAACCAAAAACGCCGTCGTCGCGCCGCGTGGCTGACTCAGGGCGAAATACAAAAAGGGAATCGAAAGCGTAATCGCCGTCGCGCCGACGAGCATTCGTCCATTGGTTCGTTTTTTCATCAGCGCGTCGCCGATAAATCCGCCGATCAACAGTCCGGGTGCGCCCATCACGCCATAGACAATCATCGAAACGAAGTTCGCCGATTGAATATCCGCGCCGTGATAACGCATTAGAAACGGCGTGATAAACGCGCCGATGGCATACATATTAAAATTGTGGAGTGCGCCGGAAAGTATCAGCCAGCGCATCGTCGGCGAAGCGAGAATCAATTTATACGGCGAACCGCTCCGTTTCCGCTCGCCGATATTGTGAGTTTCCGCCGCACCGCGTTTCGGTTCTTTGATAAATAAAACGGCAATCGCGCATAAAATTCCGGGAACTCCGGCGACCAAAAACGCCGCCCGCCAGCCGTAAGTTTTCGCAATCGTGCCGCTGACCGCGAAACTCAAAGCCACGCCGACCGGCAGACCGAGCATAAAAACCGCCAACGCTTTGGCGCGCCAACTCGCCGGAACCAAATCGCCGATCAAGGATGTCGCCGCCGGAGCGCACGACGCTTCGCCGACTCCGACACCTAGACGCAGCGCGAAAATCTGCCAGAAATTCTGCGCCAAACCCGAACCGACCGTCAGCAGACTCCACACGAAAACGCCGCCCGCCAAAATTCCTTTGCGCCCGATTTTGTCCGCCAAACGACCGAGCGGAACACCGACGAACGCATAAAGCAGCGTGAACGCCGTGCCGAGCGCACCGAGCGAAGCGTCGCTCAAACCGAATTCTTTACGAATCGGCTCGCCGACCGCGCCTAAAATCTGGCGGTCAAAAAAGTTCATCGTGTTGATGGCGAAAAGCACCAGCAGCACATACCAAACGGTTGATTTATTGTTCATATTATTCAAAAAGAATTGTAGGGGCTGGGCTTGTCCCTGCCCGCCCACGTTGTTTATATCCAATGTCGGCGGGCGAGGACAAGCCATCGCCCCTACAATTTATTCAACGATTTCGTCCGAGTTGTTCGTGCGACGAAACCCATTCATCGGCAATCACGGCGGTTCCTAAAGATAATTCACCGCACAAAACGGTTGCCGCGACGATTTCGGCGAATTTTTTTACCCGGTCTTTGCCGTAACAGCCAAGCAATTCGAGACATTCGCGCTGTGTCGGTAAACCGGTTCCGCCGCCATATGTGGCGACGATTAAAGACGGAATCGTGATTGAAAAATAATAGTCGCCTGATTTCGTGATTTCCGCGTAAACCGCCGCCGCCGAAGATTCGGCGACGTTGGCGACATCTTGTCCGCAGGCGATAAACATCGCCGTGATGCCGTTTGCCGAATGCGCTCCGTTATTGTTCACGCCCGCCAGATAGCCGCCAAGCTGCGATGCCAGCCGCGCTTCAAAAATCTGCTCGACCGTAACGTGCATTATTTCCTTTAGTTTGGCGGCGGAAATCGTCGCTTCGGCGATAACTTTTTTGCCGCGCGTGTGCAGAGTATTGACGAATGAAGTCTTTTTGTCCGTCGCAAAACTGCCTTCCAACTGATAGCGTTCGATGTCCGGCTGCACCGATTTTATCCAGTCGCAAGCCGCTTTGGTCGCTTTGCCGACCATATTCTGCCCCGCCGCATCCCCGGTCGTGTAATTAAACCGCAGATATAAAAATCGGCTCGCGGGAAACTGCTGAATGTCGCGCAGTTTCCCGACGCTCGTAGTCGCTTCGGCTCGGACTTTTATTTCGTCGAAATTCTCTTTAACCCAAATCGAAAACTTCTTTGCTTCACGCGCCGAACGGAAGACGAAAACCGGCGCACGCTGCATCGCGTCGTCAACCACGGTCGTCGTGACACCGCCCGATTCTCTCAAAAGTTTCATTCCGCGATTATAGCTCGCCACCAGTGTTCCTTCGGTCGTCGCCAGCGGCACGAAAAATTCGCCTTTGGCATATTCACCGTTGACGAGCAACGCGCCCGCCAGTCCAATCGGAACTTGTGCGACACCAATAAAATTTTCGATGTTGCCCTGCAAAACCTCCGGCTCGAACGAGTATTGTCCGACGTGATTTAATTCGGCGGCGGTTTGTGCTTGAGCGAAATCGCGGCGCGTTTCGGCAATCGCTTTTGTGTAATCGTTTTCTTTATCGCGTGGAATTTTTGCAGTCATATTTTTTGATCGAAACATTTTTAGCGTAGTAGGGCAAAAAATTGTGCGCTCCGAGCCATTTATTTTCTTCAATTTCTTTCAGCAAACTTTTCTTTTTAGACTTTTTGCCAATCATTTCCAGAACAGTTCTGGCTGAAATCATATCATCCGCCGCCAAAACTAAAACTATTTCGCCGAGTATTCGCGGTTTCTTCCAACTATTCATATTTCGACAAGCATCAAGCAAAGGATTCAGCACGATAGTTCTCAGATTTTTTCGCAGATAAATCGCTTCAAATAGATAAAATAAAGCGTCTGCCTGTCTTACGGAATGCGGTTCATCAGATATAATTTCCAGCATTTGCTCGACAATCACTAAAATTTCCGCATCTTGTATTTCTTCACGTTTTGCCATTACCCAAATTATCCAAGACGAAACTGAAACAACGCGATTCGGTTCTTCTGTTTCCAACGCTGCTTTTAATGCCTCTTGAGCAATCTTGAGGAATTGGATTTTTGAACTTTTCATCACGAGTGCGACTTCAGCAAGTGATTGACAGCGATACCAGCCGTCAGAAATAGTTCGCGCCAATTGCAACGCTTTACCAAAATCAGTTTTGACAAGTTCCTTTACCTTGCTTCTAAGCTGAACAGATTCTGGAGTTTTCATAATTTAATTTATTGTTTTATTCTTAAAAATCCGTTCAACTTCTGTCTATCATAGGCTTTGATTTTACAAATCGTAAATTGATTTATAAATTGAAGAACTAAGACAATTTTAAAAAAATTATGCCATACGCGAACAACGGCGAAACGAAAATTTACTGGGAAGAATACGGCGCGGGCGAACCGCTTTTGCTGATTATGGGTTTGGGCGGCTCGCGCAGAGAATGGCGCAGATTGCTGCCCGCATTATCCGCCGAATATCGCGTGATCGTCTTTGATAATCGTGGTGTCGGCGAAACCGTCGCCAATGATGAAGCGTTTTCAATTCCATTAATGGCATCCGATGCGAAAGCCGTTTTGGAGGCGGCGAACGTCGAATCGGCGCACGTTCTCGGAATGTCTATGGGCGGAATGATCGCGCAGGAATTCGCTTTGCATTACCCGGAAATGACGCGCTCTTTAATTCTCACCGTCACCAATTGCGGCGGACGTGAAGCCGTTCCTGCCGAACTCGAAGTTTATTTCGCCCTTCAGGGACGCGGCGTTGCCACGCCCGAAGATGCGTTCTGGGCGATGGCTCCGTATATTTACGCCGCGAAAACGCCGCGTGAACGGCTCGCCGAAGATTTAGCCGCCCGCGAAGGCGTTTTTACCAAGCCCGAAAATTTTATGCGCCAACTGCAGGCGATTATGAGTTGGCAGGGAACTTTCCCGCGCCTTTTAAATATCAAAGTTCCGACGCTCGTCATCGGCGGAGTAAACGACCGACTGATCCCGTGCGCCAACTCAAAAATTCTCGCCGACGCAATTCCGAACGCTCAACTCGTCGAACTCGAAGATTCGAGTCATATTTTTCCGACCGACCAGCCGGAAAAATCAATCGAAGTGATTTTGGAATTTTTGGGAAAACCATAATCAAGGTTTCCAGATTTCATTAAACTTCCGTATCGAAAACTCTGCCGAAATAATCGGCGATCTCGCCGGTCAATTGTTCGCGTTTTCGTTCGTCAATTCCGGCAAGTTCGCGCGCCAGATTTTTCTTGAACTCAATCTGCATTTGTCGCGCAATTTGGATGCGCTGTGCTTGCGGCGAACCCGCGCCGTGCATTGATTCGGTCAGGTAGCCGACGGCGTTTCTGCCGAGCGTCATATTTTCGATGAGGCGCAGAATCCGCATCCGGTTTTCGGTTGAAACGTCGGCGCGTCCTTTAAGATATTTTTCTAAAAGACCGCCGACGGCTTCACTGCGAAAGTCTTTTTCCGACGGCATCGTAACGACCATTCCGCCCGCCAAATCCTGCGCCAATCGCCCGATTTCGTAAGGCATTTTTGTAACGTGATGTTTGCAGACGTTGGCGATCATATCGTCGTTGAGATACGCGCCGGATTTCGTCGGTTTCGATTGATACGACGACGCGATTCCGGTGGCGTAAATCGTTTCGTTAAGGTGCGTCATTTCGACGAGTTTCTCTTTGATGTGCGAGACTTTTTCGACTCCGTTGTAATCGGCAATCTGCGCCGCCGCGCCGATTAAAACATCGCCGACCCCGCTTTTGCAAACGTAACTTCGGCGATGATAACAGGTGAATCGCTCAACTAGCACCGAAGCGAAATCGTATTCGCCGTTCATAAATATCAGCGAATTCGGGATGAAAACATTGTCCAGAATAATCATCGCTTCCTGTCCGCCGAAATTCAGATTTCCGACATCAATCGTGCCGCCTTCCATCGCCCGCGTGTCGCACGATTGACGACCGTAAATATATGTGATGCCGCCCGCGTCAACCGGAATCGCGCCGACAATCGCGTAATCTTTATCGTTTTCGGTTAAGCGCATCGTCGGCATAATTATCAGCCAGTGCGAATTCAAACAGCCGGTTTGATGCGCTTTCGCGCCCGAAACATAAACGCCTTCCGCCGTTCTCTTTGTAATGTGGACAAATAAATCCGGGTCGGCTTGCTGATGCGGCGATAAACTGCGGTCGCCTTTCACATCGGTCATCGCGCCGCCGATGACGAGATTAAGCCGCTGAACTTCGACGATAAAAGTTTTCAAACGCTCGTGATACTCGGTTTGAAATTTCTCGTCAATCTCGAACGTCGTCGAATAAAGCGAGTTGAGCGCGTCCATTCCGACGCATCTTTGAAAACAAGTTCCGGTCAACTGCCCAAGCCGCCTTTGCATTTTGTTCTGCAAAACAACATCGTCGCGGTTCATTGCGATGTTCAAAAATCGGTTCACCGTTTCGCCGGTGAGGTGCGAAACCGCCGAAGCCAAATCCGGTTCGCGCCGCGCCAAATCGTAAGTTTCGGCGACGGCGTTGATGCTCGGACGAATCATCGGGTGTTCGACAATATCTGCGACTAATTCGCCGAATAAATAGACCTTCAGATTTCGCCCGCGCAGGGAATTGATGTAATCTTCGCTCGTGACAATCGGTTGTTTTTGCGTCGCGGTCGGTGCCGTCATAATGTTTTCCTCGTGTCAAATTGTAGCAAAAGCCGAGATCAAGTGCGGGATTCAAAAAATCAAACTATAGGAAAAGGATTATCAAAATAAAAATTTTGAGTCTGAGAATCTGTTTGGATATTCGGAAACGTCCACCTTCACTACAATAATTGAAGAAATCCAAATCCAACTAACTCAATCCAGAAGCAGTAAACTGCTTGAACCTTTCCAAATTCGGGGAATTTTAATTCGGACTCCAGGCGCGGAAGGTGTTTGCGGTCGGCGTGCAGCCTCCATTTTATTTCAAGTAACCTCCCAAACAAAAAAGTGAGCCGATTTATTCGACTCACTTTTTTGTTTGAAATTCAATTATTCAGCGTTCAAGGCTCTGACTTCCGGCGGTTCGGGCGGCAGGAAACGACGCGGGTTAATCGGTTTATCGTTCAGCCGCACTTCGTAATGCAGATGCGGTCCGGTCGAACGTCCGGTCGAACCGATCAGTCCGATAAGCTGTCCGCGTTGAATCGTGTCGCCGACGTTCACGCCGATTTTGGAAAGGTGTCCGTAGCGAGTCGTCAGACCGTTGCCGTGATCAACTTCGATCAAATTACCGTAGCCGCCTTCCCAGCCGGATTTTGTAACAATACCGTTGGCGGGCGCAGCCACCGCATCGCCGCGATCACCGGCAATATCGAGTCCGGCGTGAAATTCAAAGGAACGTCCGCCGAACGGATTGCGGCGATAACCGAATTCATTATTGATTTTTCCTAAATGCGACCACATTGTCGGTAGAAACGATGGGTTGCCCGTCGCTTCAATTGTCCGAAGTTGTCCTTCGATGCCGGCTTTATTGGTTTCGCTTTCGGTTAGTTCGCCGAAAGGTCCGCCGCTGCCCGCCGTAAATTCGTCGGAAGATGCCGGGCGTTCGTAGTTAATTGCTTTGTATTCGGCTTTTGAATTGTTTGCCGGTAGATTATTCTGCGGGGTAACTATTGCTGGATTGGTCGAAACGATTGTTTCGGCTTCGGCTGATAAATTATTTTTGATAAATCCTGAGAATCCGATTGTAAAAATACTGACTAATAAAACTAAGCTGATTACGCCGGTGTGCAGAGATTTTTGGGGAATCCCAATGCGGCGGATATAAATGTTTGATTTTGTCGAATGCGATAAAAGAAAAGTATAAAACTTGTCGTCTTGGTGCATTATGCTTGTTGCTCCTTATTTTATGATTTTACGCATTGGAAAATCGAAATCTTCAAATGCTTGGAATCACGAAAGCACAGCCATACGGCGACTGACGCGATTTCCTTGTCGAAAGCGTTCGTTCTAAAAACACAAATACTTTCTTAGGGGTTGTTATTTACCAAAATTGAATTGCTTGATTTTTGGTTTGGAAAGTAAAACGATAACACAGGCAATCACGCAAAAGCAAATATCCCGAATATTTTAGTGATTGCCGACTTTTACATTAGTTGGCAGTTGCGCTAAGCAGTCGGCAGTTGCCTCAGGCAGCAAGAAATACGTTTAAAAATAAATTTAACTGCTTACTGCGACTGCCGACTATTTTGGCTGACGGCTCGATTTCCAACTGCGGAAAACCATCAAGCCGACACCAGCGATCAGCGCGATGAAAACTAAAACGATGATGATTTTAACGGCAAACATCATAAAGCTGATCAGCGCGAGCAGTTGAGCGACCAGCGCGATTATCTGCTTTAAGAATGTAACAACCAAAGCCAGAATAGCGAAAATGCTTCCCCAACCGGCGGCTTTATATACAAATGACATATATTTTAAAGATTCCTATGCTGTTTAATTTTCTAACCGCTCGATAACTCCTGCGTTATTATAAACGTCAAAAGCCATCACTTTTCCATCATAACAAATTTATGCCCGGTTTTTCCACGTCGAAACTCGCGTTTGAGTTTCAAAATCATTTTCAGCCTCGAAGTTGTCGCTGCGGTAATTGGCATCGGTCAGTGCAGTTGCAAACAGCGGCGTGTTTTTCTGCGCTTCGTAGTCAGTCCAATTCGGCTCGGTCGGCTTCGGTTTGAAAACAAAATCACGCAACAGATAAATGCCGAGACCAATTAATAAAACGGGCAAAATCCCGCGCATCAAAAGTCTGATGTTAAAAAATGCGTTCAGAAAAAACGATGCTCCAAGTGCAGTTAAGACGATTCCCCAAAGTTTCGGGTTGCTTGCAAATCGCTGAACGATCATATCTTCCGCGCCGTTCGGCGTAATTCCCGAACGCAAAAGATTCGCCGTGCGATAAGAATCGAGCGCGGCAAACAGCCACATTCCAATAAATCCGAGAACGAACAGCGGCATTCCGCCGGTCAAAATCGCCATCTGAAAAAGACCGACAAAAACGGCGAAATAAATCAGGGCTTTGGTTGTTTGACCATTGTAAGCCGCGCCGAGTCCCGGACAAATCAGCGAAAGAAACGTGGCGATAAACGGCGAGGTTTGTCTTTTAACAAATGGCGCATTGGCGGATTGATGATGATTTCTGAGAAGTTCAACGCCGGAAACAATGCAATCCTGACAATATGGAAAACCTTTGACGCGATGGTCGCACGACGGACAGAGCGGCTTGCCGCAGCCGCTGCAATTAACCACCGCCACATTTTGCCCGTGATATGCACAATTCATTATTTCCGTTCCTCGTTTTTGATGTAGGTTCCGTTTATCGTTTCCTGTTTCGGTTTCTGCTCGATTTCCCGGTTTCCCAAAACAACGTCCGCACCCTGCCGGTAGGTTTGTCCGGCGAGTTCAAAACTTTTTTGATAGATCGCGCCGATTGAATTGTCGGCAGAAACTGATTGGCTGAAAAATAAAACCGCGAACATCATAATCATTGCCACCGGCGCAAACTGCGGAATGGAAATTGGAAAACTCCAGCCGCGCACTTGTTCGACAATGCGCGACATCCGCGAGGCTCGCACATCTCGTGCGCGTTCAGTCCCAATCGTCGCCTGCAAAATTTTCGCGTGAAGATTGGCAGGCAGCGGTAGTTCTTCGATTTTATAGGTGTAGCAGGCGGCAATCGAACGGACGACTTCGCCGGGTAAATCAGTGCATTTTTCGCACAAGACAGCGTGGCGTTCCCATCGGTGAAAAACTGTGGCGGGCAAAAAGCCATCCAGATAATCGGTCAAATGATTTTCAAAGTCCGCGCAAACCATCGCCGTCTCCGGCGCGGTCATCGTTAAAATTCGCGCTTCGAGATGCGTCAGCGAATGTTTCGGAGCGGAAATCTCGCGGCAGACACTCAAAGCATTTTTTACCTCATTTAAAAGTGAGTGGCACAACGGACATTGCAGAGCGTGTTCAGCCATTGCGACTTTCGTTTGCCGGTTCAGAGTGTTATCCAGATAATCGGTCAAAAGTTCCTCGAAACCTAAGCAATTAATCGTTTTTTCATCTTCGTAAATCATAAAACTAAACTTTTTACATCGGCTTAATTTGGTTCGCAGATAAAATTTATCAGCGTTTTATCAGTATTCGTCGTGCGCCCGATTCGGTTTTAAATATTCACCACGCGCATCCGGCGCAGGATTTTCGCTAACTCGATGCGCCCGCGATTGATTCGTGATTTGACCGTGCCTTCGGGAATCTTCAGCAAATCTACGATTTCCTGATAAGTCAATTCCTCAATGTCGCGCAAAATAACGCACGTTCTTAAATCCGGCGGCAATTTGTCAATTCCTTCCTGCACCTGCTTTGCCGTTTCGCGCCGCTCCATTTCCTTCTGCGCCGATGTGCCGACCGCCCGCAAATGAAAAGTATGGTCTTCCACATCGTCAGCATAGGAGTTTTGCGGATTCCGCTGCCGGTGGCGGTAATCGTCAATTATCAAATTCCGCGCCAGCCGCATCAGCCAATTCGACAAATCGCCCTGCTTGGCATCGAATTGTTCGAGCGTCCGATAAATGCGGATAAAAACTTCCTGCGTCAAATCTTCGGCGGTTTCGACGCTCGATGTAAAACGAAAGGCGAGATTAAAAATTCGCCGCGAAAACTGCGAGACGATTTCCTCCCAAGCCGTGCCGTCGCCCGCCCGACACCGCCGCACAAGCTCTGCTCCGTTACTCGTCGCCGCTACCGCTTTTAATGCTTCCAACGCTTTGTTCTCCAGGAACCCGCTTGCCGATATATTAAAGCAACAAAGCCGAAAATCTCACTTTGTCAAAATTTTTTACGAGATGCCAAAAAGAAAAGTTCCGAAGAAAGTGAAAAATTGGGCGGTGAGAAGCGAGATGGCGGAACGATAAAACCTTATGTCTCACTTCTCACTTCTCACTTCTCACTTCTCACTTTCTTACTTTTTCCTTTTTCCGTTGAAATACTGTATCTTTTGTCTTAATCGCGTATTTTACGAAACTGTAAAATACGCAGGAATCCATTTATTACTTTTCCCGAATGAAAATAAATTATTTTCAAGACAGGACACCAACGGTTTGCAGAAATCTCTAAAATTCGTATTACTATTTTTATTCGCCGTTTTTATCTTCTGGTTTTTCGGGCGCAATCTCGATTGGCAGTCGGTCAGCCAGAGCTTGCGACGCGCCGATCCTTTCTATCTTATTTTAGCGACGCTGATTATCTGTCTTGGATATTTACTGCGCGCACTGCGCTGGCGAACTCTGCTCGCGCCGATTACCGAAACGTCTTTAAAAGAGCTTTTTGCGACGACGACGGTCGGTTACGCGGCGGTTTTTCTGGTCGGCAGAATCGGCGAAATCGTGCGCCCGATGTGGCTGCCGATGCGCGATAAACGGGTTCGTCCGTCAGCCGCGCTGATTACTTTAGGCGTTGAGCGAATTTTCGATCTGGCTTCGCTGATCTGTTTTTTTTCCGTCAATCTAATTTGGTTTCAAGCACCGGCGGGACGCGAAACCGAATACGGCTACGTTCAATTTGTCGGCAATTTAATGCTCGTCGGAGTGGCGGTCGGCTTCATCGGTTTATATGTTTATCAAAAGTTTGCGGCGCAGTCCATCGGCTGGTTTGAACGCGCCGCCGATAAAAAGTTTATTCCGAAAAGAGTTCAACTAATTTTACTGAGCCTTTTAAGGCAACTGGCAACTTCCTTGCACGTTTTAAAAGATTGGCGCGAGATTGTCGCAGTCGTTTTCTGGACGATTCTGCTATGGTTTTCGATTGCGATTCCGACGTGGCTGGTTCTCTTAGCGTTCGATTTGCCGCTCAGTTTCAGCGATTCGCTATTCGTGATGGGTTGGGCGGCAATCGGTTCGGTTGTGCCGACACCGGGCGGCGCGGCGGGTGCGTTTCACGCGGCGACCGCCGGCGGCTTGATATTTCTGAACGTCAATCAAAACGATGCGGCGGCGACTTCGATTGCGATGCACCTGGTTTATTTCGCGCCCGCCGTCTTTTTCGGCATTTATTATTTTCTGCACGGCGATATTAGCGTCGCGCGGTTTAGAAGTCTGCTCGATTCAGATCACGCGGTTGAAGAAATTGAGGAAGTCGAATACAGTTAGTAGTTAGCAGTCAACAGTTATCAGTCAATAAAAAACCGCTAACTGCTAACTGCTAACTGCTAACTGCTAACTGATTATGAAATGTCCATTTTGCGGATTTTTAGAAGATAAAGTTGTTGATTCGCGTGAGGCGAAGGACGGCAATTCGATTCGGCGACGGCGTGAATGTCTCGAATGCAGCCGCCGTTTTACGTCTTACGAACGGATTGACGAAATTCCGTATATGGTAGTCAAAAAAGACGGCAAACGCGAGACTTTCGAGCGCAACAAAATTATGGCGGGCTTGCTTCGCGCCGGTGAAAAGCGCGTGATTTCGGCTTTGCAGCTCGAATCAATCGTTGACGCGGTTGAGAAAACCGTGCAGGACTCCGCCGACCGCGAACTGCCGACCAGCGACATCGGCAAAATCATTATGCGCCGTCTCAAGGAACTCGATAAAGTCGCTTACGTTCGTTTCGCGTCGGTCTATCTCGAATTTGAAGACGTTTCCGAATTTATGACCGAACTTAAAGATTTAGTTCGCGCCCGTGATCGAACTGCGAAAACCAAAAAGGCGAAAGCCAAAAGTGAAAAAGTGATAAAGTGAAGAAGAAGTAAAGAAGTGTAGGCGGCTCAATTGCAAAATTTCTTTCTCAAACTTTCACTTTTTCACTTTATACCTTTGCGATAATCTAAAATTAATATGCTGAAAAATTACCGACTGACTTTTATCATCGCTATTATCTTTCTCTCGACTTTAACCGCCTGCGCGAGCGGCGCAGGCGTTGTGGTTGACCCGAATAATCAGGGCGAAACCAATTTTCAGGTTGCCGAAGGGCAAAACAAATTCGAGGGCTACTATCTTTTTCTCGACGTTCCCGAAAACCAAAAGGAGCAAACCTGCGCTCTGCGTTATATGCCGCCGACCGGCGAGATCACGATCACCGATTTGAATCGCGGAACGCCGATGAAAGTCGGCAGTTGCGGCGGTTCGTCGGCGCGTGTGACGCAGAACGGCGCGACGGCGAAACTGACCGCCAGCCAGTCGAATCCCAAATGGTGTTTCAGCGGCGAGGACAAACGCTATCGCATCACTTTCAGAACCGACTCGGCGGACGGGCAGGCGACCTACGATTGGATTGCCGTCACCGCTTCGACCGAGGGAACGGTCAACATCAAAGATTTTGGCGCGGTCGGCGACGGCACAACCGACGACACGATTGCTTTCAAAAGCGCGATGGCGTATCTGGCTTCGCGCAACGGCGGCGTTTTAATCATTCCCGAAGGTGATTTCGTGATTAGCTCGCCCATTGCGCTGCCGTCCGGTATCACCGTTAGAGGCATTAGCAATCTGACGACGCTCGCGCCGACGAACAATGTCATTCGCCAGAATTCAAGCCGAATTAAACTGCGCGGAACCAACCGGGCGATGTTCCGCATCGGCGAATGCACGGAAAATATCAACTTTCAGGATTTGGAATTGTTCGGCGAAAGCGATACGGGAACATCCGGTATCGAGGCGGTCGGCGCGTTTATGTCTTCGCAGAATTTTCATTTTCAGCGCGTCGTTTTTCAGGGTTTCAATCGCGGATTTTACGCTCGTGCGCTGCCGACGAACAACTTCTCGTGGCAATTCGATTACATCCAGTTCGATCATTGCCGGTTTGTCTATAACCGTGATGCGGGAGTTTATTCGGATGTCAGCAATTCAGATTGGAAACTGGACAACTGCGTATTTATGAATCCGAAGTTCACGCCGACCGCCAAAGCCAATTCGATGCACTTTGAACACGCGGGCGCGATTCTGATTCAGCACACTTTCGGCGGCGGATTTCTCTCGGCAATCGGCGGGATTTTTCTCGATGTCACCGACAGCGCGATGCTGACGGTGATGAATTCGCAAACCGAACAGATGACCGCTTCCATCGTCTATAACGGTGCAAAGCTGCAAAACGCTGGCGATTATTCTTATCCGATGACGCTCATCAATAACTTTTTCAGTCACCCGATAATTTTCAACGCGCGGCGCACCTTTGTTTCGACCGGCAATCTCTACGCTCCGAACACGTTTCAAGCCGACGAACGGCTGCGCGTCTATTCGACCGGCGACCGTTTTTGTTACGATGGTTACACGCTCGCCTGTCAGGGCGCGACGACCATCAACAAATTCGACCGCGCGACTGTCGTGATGATGACCGGACAACCCGACGAAGGCAGCGTCAAAGGACATCCGACTTTTTTCGGCACGGACGTGCAATTCGGAACGCCGGTGCAGATGCCTTCGTTTCTGCAAAACGCACTGCCGACCGGAAAGCCGAACGGTTCGATGGTTTATTGTTCAAACTGCCGCCGCGACACCACGCCGTGTCAGTCGGGCGGCAGCGGTTCGCCCGCAATGACGGTTGCCGGACAGTGGAGTTGTCTTTAAAAGGATGAAGGATAAAGGATGAATAAAACTAAGACATACAAAGTATTTCTTACTCATTTTTTATCCTTTATCCTTTACTCAATTCCTTCGAGCGGGAAAAATCTATCAACGAATTCGACGTGCAGGCGCGGAATGTTGTCCTGACCGATGCGCCGTCCGCGCACGATGGAAATGATCGAAACATTGTATTGTTCGCTTTTGACGCGGACAAATTCGCCGACCTCGACATCGAGCATCGAAAAAACTGCCGCTCCGCTCAGACTTAAATTTTCCGAAACGGTTTGTTCGCTGTCAATGACATTGCCTTCCGCATCAATCTTTTCGACAATCACGTTTGCCGGAATCGGAAATCTCGAATGGCGGCGCAATTCCTTTGGCAGAAGAGCCTCGTCCGGCTGGCGCGGCGCGTCAATAATGTTCCATAACTGACCTTCTTCCTGGTGAGAAATTTCAAACAATTTAGCCGGATCGTCCAGATAACTCTGCGGCGGACGCTTCCCGATAAACGCGACTCCGACCGAATGATTTTCTTCTTTCGGCGAACTTTCCTTCGTAATGCAGCTTCGCACCAAACCCCAGATTCGATACTGCGGCTCGGCGAAATCGTAACAGCGCATCTGGCGCGGCATCGGTATCGTCATTTGCAGCAGTCGTCCGCGCTTCACCGGACGATGCAGCTTAAAGCCCGCGCCGAAAGCGGATACATCGGTCAAGCGCGTTATCTCGTTCCAGGAAACGCTTTCGTTAACGTGCGATTCGACGCGAACGGGCAGTGCCAGCGAAAATCGCGGACGGCGGCGGCTGTCTTTTTCAATTGATTTATCCATCTTTTTTGATTAGGTCGGTGAAGAATTTACGATCAGGAAATAAGTCGAAAATGATTGGTTTTTTGTGCGGTTTGCACAAGTTTTGCGAGTTGCTAAACAGGCTGAAAACCTGTAAAATAATCATACATTTAACTCGTGTGAAATACAAGTATTTATTTTAGCTCAAGCCTTTTCACATCAACTTAAAATTTAAAAACATTCGTAAAAACAAGGAAAATAAATGGACACAATTTTAGAACGCAATCAGGTTAATATCGAAGACGAAATGCGCCGGTCGTATCTCGACTACGCGATGTCGGTCATCATCGGACGCGCTCTGCCCGACGTGCGCGACGGGCTGAAACCCGTTCACCGCCGCGTTTTGTGGGCGATGCAGGAACTCGGCAATTATCACAACAAACCGTATAAAAAATCCGCCCGCGTCGTCGGCGATTGTTTTGTCGCCGGAACTTTGGTTCACACCGAAAAAGGTTTGAAACCGATTGAAGAAATCGAAGTCGGCGAAGAAGTTCTAATGCCGAACGGCTACACCAGCCGCGTCGTCGAAGCATTTCATAATCCGCCGGGACAAGTCATTAACGTGACGCTTTCCAACGGTTCGACTTTGACCGTGACACCCGATCAAAAGTTTCGCGTTCTCGGCGAGAACTATGAAGTCCGTTGGGAACAAGCGAAAAATTTAGAAGGAAAAAGGGTTTTGGCTTCGAGTCCGCGAAGTTTGGGCTTTCCCGAAACACATTTCAATAAACAGAAAATCGGTTTGGCTTACACCGCCGGCTTGCTCGTTGCCGAAGGTTATCTGACTGACCGAAACCGCTCTTCGCGCGTCGGTATTTCGATGGTTGACCGCGAACCGCTCGAATATGTCGCGTCGGTTTGCGCCGCGCAATCGGTCAAAGCTATTTGGAGCGAAAAGAAACCGCAGCAAACGCATTATCAATCGCAGCATCAACTTCGTTTCAGCAATTTTGCCGAAGCGGTGGAAATTTGCCAAGCCAAATGCGACGACAAACAGGTCCCGTCCTGGATTTTAGCGGACAGGCGTTTGTTCGCGCCCTTCATTGCCGGATTTGTTGACGGCGACGGATTTATGAGCGCCTCCGATTCAAAGCGCGAGGCGGTTTTAGCGACCACTTCAAAACTTCTATCCGTTGAACTTCAGGCGATGTTAGCCGACTGCGGAATTCACGGCGTGATGGTCACGGAAGAACACGGCGAAAATCGGCTGACGAGTTTTAATTTACATCTAACGGGCGAGAATGCTTCGCGGTTGGCGCATCTGATTTCGCCTTGCCTAAAAATTCCCCGCAAAAAAGAATCCGCGTTTGATCTGTCCAATTGGAAAAACCGCGCTTTAAATCTCGAAACCGAATGCGTTCCGAGCGCGGCGATTTGGCAGGAATTCTCCCATCACCATATCGGTTCCGGTTGGTTTGTTGACCAAGACGGAAAGAAATTTCGTTCCGGCATCAAATACGAAACCGGCGCGAAAATACGTTATTCAAACGATTTGCACGAGAAAACCTTATCTTACAGGCAAATCGAGTCGTGGGGAATTTTAGCGAAACTCGAAAAACTCGGTTCACCGTTGGCGGCGAATATTCGTCACTTAATTGATAATTATTCGCTTTTACAGGTCGTTTCCGTCATTGATAACAACAAAAAAGCCGAAACTTTCGACATTCAAATTGAAGACGAAAGCCACGAGTTTTTACTGCACGGCTGCGCCGTCTCAAATTGCATCGGCAAATATCATCCGCACGGCGATTCGGCGGTTTACGAAACGATTGTCCGAATGGCGCAGGAATTTTCGCTGCGTTATATGCTCGTTGACGGGCAGGGAAATTTCGGTTGTTTTACCGGCGATACGAAAATCAAGTTGCTTGACGGAACGGAGAAAACTTTTGCCGAATTAGCCGAACTTCCGAAAGATGAAATCTTTCACGTTTACTCGGTTGATAAAAGCGGAAAAATTGTTGTCGGCGAAGGGCTATATTCTCGAATCACCAAGAAAAAAGCGACTGTTATCGAAGTAGTTCTGGACAGCGGTGCGAAAATTCGCTGCACACCCGACCATCGTTTTTTACTGCGAAACGGAAGTTATAAACAGGCGAAAGACTTAACCGCGCGGGACAGTTTGATGGCGGGATATTTTCAAAACGCGCCGGTCAAAGAAGGTCTGAACGAATACTTGCAGGTTTGGCAGACGAAAAGTGAAAAATATGAATTCGTGCATTGTTTAGCCGACGAATTTAACAAAGAAAAAGGCTTGGCAAAAGAATTCAAAGGCGCGTTTGTTCGTCATCACAAAAACTTTAATCGCTTTGACAATCGCCCGACGAATATCGAGCGGATGGATTTTCTCGAACATCTTCATTTACACGCCGAACACCTCGGTGAACTCTGGCAGTCGGAAGAGTTTCGACAGGCGCAGAGCGCGGGCGTGAAGCGTTACTATGCGGAAAATCCGCAGGTTTTGGAAGAACGTAAAAACCGGTTTATCGAACAAAACAAGGATGAAAAGTTTCGACTGGAAAACGGTCAGCGCGTTTCCAAAACTTTGAAAAAACGCTTTGCCGAAAATCCGCAAATAGCGCGTGATATTTCGGAGCTAATGAAAGTGTTATGGAGCGATGAAGATTATCGCCGAAAAATGAGCGCGGCTCTGACCGGCATCGAAAAACGCGAATTGACGACGGAAGAAAAATCCCACATCGCCAAAATCATTTCCGAAAAAAGCAAAGCGATGTGGAAAAACGAAACGAAACGCGCCGAGATTGTCGAAGCCATTTCACGCGCTTTGGCTTCGGAAGAAGTTCGAGCGAAAATCAGCGAAAATTCCACGCGTTTTTGGCAGACGGCAGAATATCGTGCTAAATATGCCGACGATCATTTTTCGCAGATGGCAAAGACTTTCTGGGCAAAACCGGAAGCCAAAGAAATTCATCGGGCAAAGATAACGAAACAAAGAGAAGAAACGGATTTCACCGAGACGCAAATTGCGGGTGTCAGGCAAAGCAACGCAAAAAGACTGCTCGAAAATCCGAATATGATGCGTGAAATGGCGCAGCTTTCCGCTGGCTCGTTACGCAGCAAATGGAAGGACGAAAATTACAAAAAACAGGTGATGCGAAAAAGACTGTCGCGTTACGGTTCGATGCTGCTCGCCGAATTCGGACGCGAACGCATCACGCCGGAAATTTATCAGTCCAGGCGCGATGCTGATTGGATTCCGAAATTTGAAAAAGTATCGGTTTATTTTGATTCTTTCGACGAATTTCTCAATGTTTCGGAAAATTACAATCATAAAATAGCCGAAATAAATTGGCTGGCGGAAACGGCTGATGTTTATGACATTACGGTTGACGAACATCATAATTTTCTGTTGGCTGACGGAGTTTTCGTTCATAATTCGATTGATGGAGATTCTGCTGCGGCAATGCGCTACACCGAGGTGAGAATGCAGAAACTCACCGCTGAAATGCTCGCCGACATCGAAAAGGAAACGGTTGATTTTCAGCCGAACTATGATGAATCCTTGAGTGAGCCGAAAGTGATGCCGGCGCGGTTTCCGAATCTTTTGGTGAACGGTTCCGAAGGCATCGCCGTCGGAATGGCGACGAAAATTCCGCCGCATAATCTGTCGGAAATTATAGACGCAACCGTCGCGCTGATAAAAAATCCCGAAATCACGATTGACCAATTGATCGAACACGTTCCGGGACCGGATTTCCCGACCGCCGCGTTTATTTACGGGCGCGAGGAAATTCACCGCGCTTATCGGGAAGGGCGCGGCATTATTCAAATGCGGGCGAAAGCGGCGATTGATCGCGTCGGGCGCGGCGACCGCGAAAAGGATGCCGTCGTTATCACGGAAATTCCGTATCAGTTGAACAAAGCTCGTTTGATCGAAAAAATCGCCGAACTCGTTCACGAAAAGCGGCTCGACGGCATTTCGGAAATCCGCGACGAGTCGAACCGCGAAGGCATCCGCGTCGTTATCGAACTCAAAAGAGATGCCGTGCCCCAGGTGGTTTTGAACAAACTCTACAAGCTGACACCGCTGCAAATGTCGTTCGGAATCATAATGATTGCGATTGTTGACGGGCAGCCGAAAGTTCTCAATCTCAAACAAATTCTCGAAGCGTTCGTCGCGTTCAGAAAAGAAGTCGTGCGCCGCCGCACCGAGTTTGAACTTCGTAAAGCCCAAGCCAGAGCGCACATTCTGGAAGGTTTGAACAAGGCGATTGACGCGCTCGACTACTTGATTCCGCTGATTCGCAACTCGCGCTCGATTGACGAAGCGAAGGCGTGGCTGACCGGAAATTTTGCGACGCTCGGCGAAATCAAAGCGTGGCGCGGCGCACCGACGACCGACGGGACACCGGAGCAGTTTCAGAAGAATCTGGAAAAAATCGTCGGCGAACTGCGGTTTTCCGACATTCAGGCGCAGGCGATTTTAGATTTGCAGCTTCGCCGGTTGTCGGCTCTTGAGCGTCAGAAAATTATTGACGAACTCGAAGCGATTTTGAAACATATCGGGGAACTCGAAGCGATTCTTAACAATCAGCAGCTTTTGCGGCAGGTGATCGTTGACGAACTTCGGGAAATCAAAAAGAACTTCGGCGATGCGCGGCGCACGGAAATCGTGGACGCGGGAGTCGAACTGCGAATCGAAGATTTAATCGCCGACGAAGAAGTCGTTATCACCGTCACGAATGCCGGTTATATTAAGCGAACGCCGGTTTCCGCGTATTCGACGCAGGGACGCGGCGGCAAAGGGCGATTCGGGGCGAAAGCGAAAAACGACGATTTCGTCGAACATCTGTTCACGGCTTCGACGCACGCCTTTTTGATGATTTTCACCGGCGGCGGACAGGTTTTCAAAATCAAGGTTCACGAAATTCCCGAAGGCGACACGGCGGCGCGGGGCAAAGCGGTCGTCAATCTCGTGCAGTTGTCGGGCGAAGTGAAACTGGTCGAAGTTTTGCCGGTTCGTGATTTCACCGAAGAAGTCTATGTCGTGATGGTCACGAAAAAAGGGGTCGTCAAAAAATCGAGTTTGTCGCAGTATCAAAACATTCGCGCCAACGGAATTAACGCGATCAACATTGACGAAGGCGACGAGCTTTTGAATGTTTTCGTGACCGACGGCAAACAGCAAATCTTTATCGCCACCAACGACGGAATGGCGATTCGATTTAACGAAGAAGATGCACGTCCGCTCGGCAGAGTCGCTCGCGGCGTGCGCGGAATCTCTTTGCGAAAAGACGATTTCGTCGTGACGGCGTGCGCGGTTTCGACCGACGAATCCGAACGAATGCTTTCGATTTCCGAACAGGGTTACGGCAAACAAACCAAAGTCGGCAATTATCGTCTGATCAATCGCGCCGGCAAAGGCGTGATTAATATGAAAACGACGAAAAAGACCGGCAAAGTCGTCGCCGTTTTCCCGGTTGACGATGATTCGGAAGTGATTATCATCACGCAGCAGGCGAAGTTAATTCGGCTCGACACCGACAAAATCCGGCAGACCGGCAGAAGCGCACAAGGTGTCAAACTTATCAACGTCGCCGACGGCGATATGGTGACGAGCGCGTCCTTAATTGACGTTACAAACTCGGAAGTTGATGCTGATATTCCGGTGGAATAACTAACGGTCAATGAGAAAAGGCGAATGAAGAAACTCTTCATTCGCCTTTTCTCGTTTTAAATCAGCAAGAGTATTGCAACATCCGCAATCTTTAAAAATTGATTTCAATTCGGTTGATTGGTAAATTTAAGAGTTGATATTGTTGACGCTCAGGTGTGGTTTGCTTTAACTTTACATTCAAGTCTTTTACAAATCTTTTTCAAAGTTAGAATATATACGAATGGATACACGGATTCACCGGGAAGTGATCGGCGGACATCTTTTAGTGATCGGCGGGGCGGAAGATAAATATAACGAGCGGCGGATTTTGCGGAAGTTTCTGGATTTAACGGGCAAGGACGGCGGCGAGACGACCGTTTTGATCGTGCCGGTGGCATCGGACTTTCCCGAATTTGCGGCGGATGTCTACGTTCAGGCGTTTCGGCGTTTGGGCGTGGCAAATCCGAGAGTTTTGCGGGCGACTTCGCGGCAGGACGTTTTCGATGCCGACGCGGACGCGCTGTTTGACGGCGTAGACGGCGTTTTTATTACGGGCGGCGATCAAATGCGGCTCGTCTCGCTGCTCGGCGGAACGAAATTCGCTCAGGGGTTGCGTTCCAAAGTTGCCGAAACTAACGTCGTGCTTGCCGGAACGAGCGCGGGCGCGGCGGGAATGTCCACTTCGATGATCGTGCGCGGCGACGCGACTCCGCACCCGCACAAAAATTCCGTCCGGCTTTCGCCCGGACTCGGATTTCTCAAAAACATCATCATTGACCAGCATTTTACCGAGCGCGGACGCATTTCGCGGCTCATTACGGCGGTTTCATATAATCCGTATAATCTCGGCATCGGCATTGACGAAAATACGGCGATTATTTTGGACAGCGAAGGTGTGCTGGAAGTTTTCGGAGTCGGCGGCGTGACGATTGTGGACGGCTCGGAGATTACCTACAACGAAATTGCCGAAGTTGACGACTACGAATCCTTCAGCGTTTGCGGCGTAAAACTGCACATTTTAGGCAACGGCTTGATTTACGATTACTTCGGCAGAACGCCGATGCAGCCGCCGAACGAGTTTTTGCTTCCCGACATTGAATAAGAGTTTAGCCACGAATTACACGAATAACACGAATTATTTTTTATGATTTCATTCGTGTTATTCGTGTAATTCGTGGCAAAAAAATTATGAAAATTTTAGAAATCAGAACATTACGCGGACCGAATTATTGGAGCGGTTATTGGAAGCGTTTGATTATTATGCGGCTCGACCTCGAAGATTATGAGGAAAAGCCGACCGATAAAATCGAAGGTTTTTTCGAGCGGATGCAGGAAGTTATGCCGACGCTGCAAACGCACGGATGCAGTTATCAGGAAGACGGCGGATTTTTCAAGCGCGTCGAAGAAGGAACCTGGGCGGGTCACATTATCGAGCATTTCGCGCTCGAATTGCAGACGCTTGCCGGAATGGATGTCGGTTACGGCAGAACGCGCGAAACGAGCGAGAAGGGAATTTACAACGTCGTTTTCGCGTATTTGGAAGAACAAGTCGGGCGTTACGCGGCGCGGGCGGCGGTGCGTCTTTTTCTGGAATTGGCGGAAGGCAAAACGGTTGACGAAATCAGACAGACGCTCGCCGACGAAGTGCAGGAGATGCGCGTTTTGCGAGAAGAGGTTCGTTTCGGACCTTCGACCGGCTCGATTGTCGAAGAAGCGACTTCGCGCGATATTCCGTATATTCGGCTGAACGATCAATCGTTGGTTCAACTCGGCTACGGAATTCATCAGCAGCGCATTCAGGCGACGACGACCAACCGGACGAATATGATTTCGTCCGACATCGCTTCGAACAAAGCGGCGACGAAAAAACTTTTGGGCGAAATGGGCGTTCCCGTGCCGAAAGGTTTCCGTATTCGTGAAGAAAAAGAAATCAAAAGCACCGTCGAATCAATCGGATTTCCGGTCGTCATCAAACCGCTGGACGGCAATCACGGCAGAGGCGCGACGGTCGGCATCGAGACTTTGGAAGACGCGGTGGCGGCGTTTTACGTCGCACAGTCGCAGTCGCGTTCAAAATGGGTGATGGTCGAAAAAATGCTCGTCGGCGGCGATTATCGCGCGCTCTGCGTTGATAATAAATTGGTGGCGGTCGCCGAACGAACGCCCGCGCACGTCGTCGGCGACGGCAGCAGCACGATTCAGGAATTGATTGACAAAACCAACGAAGATTCCAGACGCGGTTACGGACACGAAAACGTGCTGACGCTGATTAGCGTTGACGAATCAACCGAAAAGATTTTAAGAGCGCACGAATATACGCTCGAAACCGTTTTGCAGGTCGGCGAAATTCTTTATTTGAAAACGACGGCGAACATCTCGACCGGCGGGACGGCGGTTGACCGAACGGATGAAACTCACCCGGAAAATGTTTTTTTATTTGAGCGCATCGCCAAAATAATCGGTCTCGATGTCATCGGCATTGACGTGATTGCGCCGAATATCAGCGATCCGCTGCGCGAGAACGGCGGCGGCGTGATCGAAGTCAACGCCGCGCCGGGATTTAGAATGCACCTTGCGCCGTCCGAAGGCATCGGCAGAAACGTCGCCGAATACGTCGTTGATATGCTGTTTCCCAACGGCAAACCGGCGCGAATCCCGATTTTTGCCATCACCGGCACGAACGGCAAAACGACGACGACGCGCCTGATCGCGCAGATTCTGCGCGGCAGCGGGAAAACCGTCGGCTTTACGACGACCGACGGAACTTATATTCAAAACAATCAAATCACGTCGGGCGACAACACCGGTCCGGTTTCGGCGCAGCTCGTCTTAAAAGACCCGTCCGTGCAGGTCGCGGTTTTGGAGACGGCGCGGGGCGGAATTATCCGTTCGGGTTTGGGCTACGATTACTGCGACATCGCCGTCGTGATGAACGTCGCCGCCGACCATCTGGGTTTGAAAGATGTCAACACGCTCGAAGATTTGGGGCGGGTCAAAGCCGTCGTGCCGCGTTCGGTGTCGAGCAAAGGTTACGCGGTTTTAAATGCCGAAGACGAAAACGTCTACTCGATGCGAAAGCGCGTCAGCGGCAAAGTCGTGCTGTTTTCGATGGACGAAAACAACGAAAACATCCGTCGTCAGGCGCGGCGCGGCAAAACCTCGTGCGTTTATGAAAACGGTTTCGTGACGATTTTGAAAGGCAAATGGAAAGTGCGCGTCGAACGGGCGATAAATATTCCTCTGACTTACGGCGGACGCGCCGAATTTATGATTCAGAATGTTTTAGCCGCCACGCTCGCGTGTTTCGTTCACGGCGTATCTTTGGAAGATATTCGCGTCGGCTTGACGACCTTTACGCCTTCGACGGCGCAAACGCCCGGACGTTTGAATTTTATCGAAGTCAAAGACTTTACGCTGCTGATTGATTTCGCGCACAATCCGGCGGGCTTGCTCGGTCTGGAAAGTTTTATCAGCAAACTGCCTTACGCCTCGAAAACCGGAGTTTTGAGCGGAGTCGGCGACCGGCGCGACGAAGATTTGCGCGAAATGGGACGCATTGCCGGCGGAATGTTCGACAAACTGATTATTCGGCGCGGCGACCATCTGCGCGGGCGCAGCGAAGAGTCAATCTTTGAAATGCTGCAAGCCGGAATTGAGGAAAGCGGCAAAAATCCCGACGTGAAAATTGTTAAGGAAACCGAAGAATCGGTGATCTACGCGCTCGACACGGCACAGGCGGGCGAACTGGTCGTGATTCTGGCGGACAGCGTAAAAGTTGATATGGCAATCGTCAATCAATACCGCGAAAAACTCATCGCCGTTTAAGTTTAATTCAGCCGAAATGTATAATTTGAAAAAGAATCAAATTAAATTTGAATTCTGAAAAAGTATTGAAGGAGTTAAATATGACCATCAGACTCGGCGACGAAGCACCGGATTTTACGGCGGACACAACGGAAGGCGAAATCCATTTTCACGAATGGCTCGGCGACAGTTGGGGCGTTTTATTCTCGCACCCGCGCGATTACACGCCGGTTTGCACGACCGAACTCGGAATGGCGGCGCACCTGAAACCGGAATTTGACCGGCGCGGCGTGAAAATCATCGGTTTGAGCGTTGACCCGCTCGATTCGCACACCGGCTGGGCAAAAGACATCGAGGAAACACAGGGCGCGGCGGTCAATTTCCCGATGATTGCCGACCCGGACAAAAAAATCGCCGATTTTTACGATATGATTCACCCGAACGCCAGCGATACGGCGACGGTGCGCTCGGTTTTCGTCATCGGCGCGGACAAAAAAATCAAATTGATGCTGACTTATCCGGCAAGCACCGGGCGCAATTTCGACGAAATTCTGCGCGTGATAGATTCACTGCAATTGACGGCGAAACACAGCGTCGCCACGCCTGCCAATTGGAAAGACGGCGACGATGTAATTATCGTCCCGGCGGTTTCGGATGAAGACGCGAAGGAAAAATTTCCGAAAGGCTGGAAGACGGTCAAGCCGTATCTGCGAATCACGCCGCAGCCGAATAAGTAATTTTTCAATCAATCAACCGCTCGCGGGCAGCCAAATCCGGCGCGGGTTTCAGATTTCTTCGTAGCGTTTCAGCTTGCGGTAAAGGGTCGAGAGGTCAATGCCCAAAATGGCGGCGGCGGCGGTTTTATCTTCGTCAACGGATTTTAAGATTTCCAAAATATAACGTCTTTCCATTTCTTCGAGCGGCGGGCGCAAACCTTCGGGGTCACGCATCTCGTAATTATTTTCCGCGCCGAGTCGGATTTTCGGCGGCAGATTTTCCAACGCGACTTCATCGTTACCTAAAATAAAAGCGCGTTCGACGGCGTTCTGTAATTCGCGGACGTTGCCCTGCCATTGATGATTGACTAACGCCGCCATCGCTTCTTTGGTGATATTTTTTTCCGTCGTGTTTTGTTCTTTGGCAAATTGGGCGATGAAATGTTTGGCGAGCAAAGGCACGTCCGCCCGGCGTTCACGAAGCGGCGGCAGCGTGATTTCGATGACGTTGAGGCGATAAAACAAATCTTCGCGGAAACGATTTTCCGCCACTTCTTTTTCCAAATTTTTGTTGGTGGCGGCAACGATTCGCGCGTCGAATTTTACCGGAACGCTCGCGCCGACCGGTGTCACTTCGTGTTCCTGCAAAGCGCGCAGCAGTTTGACCTGCAACGCCAAAGGCATTTCGCCGATCTCGTCGAGCAGCAGAGTTCCGCCGTCAGCCGAACGAAACAAACCTTTTTTATCGCCGGTCGCGCCCGTGAACGCGCCTTTCGCGTGTCCGAAAAGTTCCGATTCCAAAATGCTTTCGGGCAGCGCACCGCAATTGACGGCGAGAAACGGTTTGGCAGCGCGGCGGCTTTTATAATGAATGGCGCGGGCGATCAGTTCTTTGCCGGTTCCCGACTCGCCTTCGATTAAAACGCTGACGTTCGTGTCGGCGACTTTTTCGACGATGCGAAAAACCTGTTTCAAGGCTTCGCTGGTGCTGATGATTTCCGAAAAACTGTAATGTTTATCGAGTTCGCGGCGCAAGTTGCGATTTTCCTTGAAAAGCTCTTTCGTGCGAATCGCGTTGCGGACGGTTTGCAGCAAATCTTCGTTGACGAACGGTTTGGTGACGTAATCATAGACACCTTTGCGAAGCGCGGCAATCGCCGAATCAACCGACGAATACGCCGTCATAATTATCACGATGGCTTCCGCGTCAATCGTCTTGATTTGGTCGAGCAGTTCCAAACCGTCCATTCCCGCCATTTTTATATCGGTTAAAGTGACGGCAACGTCGTTGACCGCGAAAATCTCCAGCGCATTTTCCGCGCTGTCGGCAGAAAGGACGCGATAGCCTTCGTCTTCGAGCAACTGCCGCAGAATCGAACGCATCAATTCTTCGTCTTCGACAACTAATACATTTGGTTTCATAAATTAGATAATGGTAAATGAGAAAGGTCAAATGGTAAATGGTGAACGGTAGATGGTTAATAAAACAATCTTCGGGGAAAGCAACCGATATTGAAAAACGCTTCTTCTTTTTGCCATTTGACCTTTCTTATTCACCATTTTTCTTCCGCCATTTACCTTTGAAATAAATTTCGTGGTAGCATCAAATTTATCTTATAGTTTATCCAATGCATCTTCATAAATCGTTAAAAATTACCCTCTTTATTATTATTCTGTTCTCGGTTGCCGTGTCCGCGCAGCAGACGAATCCGGTTGATAAAAAAGTCGCCGATCCGATTACCGACACTCCGAACGTCAATCCGGTTGCGCCGGAGCAGAATATCAAAGCACCGAAACCGAAACAGAATTCCGGTTACAAACAGGAAGGCGGCGGTGAAGATTTAGTCGTTTATTCAAAAAGACAAACGGTTGAAGGCGCGGACGGCAAGCGCATCGTGATTCATTCGGGCGACGTTGACGTGCGTTACGGAATTTACCGGATGCAAGCCGATCAAATCACGGTCTACGAAGCCGACACGAAGCTGGTCGCCGAAGGCAGCGTTGTTTTCGATCAGGGCGAAGACCAGCGCATTACCGGTTCGCGCGGCGAATTCAATTACACGACGAAGCTCGGTTTTTTCGTCGAATCAACCGGCTTTACCAATCAAACGAACGACGGCACGGTGATTTTCTTTACGGCTGACCGCGTGGAGCGCGTCGGCGAAAACGAAATCGTCGTCACCAACGGAAAATTTACCGCCTGCGAAGAAAACGTGCCGAAATGGAGCTTTACGGCGGGCAAAGCGATTATCCGACCGGACGACAAAATAAAATTATATAACGCTAAATTTCGCGTCAAAGACATTCCGCTGCTGCCGCTGCCTTACGCTTCGATTCCGATCAAAAAACGCGACCGCGCATCGGGTTTTTTGACACCGAATTTCGGTTTTTCCGCCAACAAAGGTTTTCGTTTGACGACGGCTTATTACCAAACGCTCGGACGCAGTGCCGACGTGACGTTTCGCACCGATTTATACGCTTCGCGCGGCATCGGCTACGGCGCGGACTTTCGTACGCGCTCTAATTCGCGTTCATTTCTGAACTTTGGATTTTACGCCGTCAATGACCGCATTTTCGGCGAGAAAGAAAGCGCGGAAAATCTCGATCAGGGCGGAACTTTATTTTATGCCGACGGCGTGCAGTATCTGCCGAAAGGTTTTACCGCCGTCGCCGACGTGCGCTTAACGTCGAACCTCGATTTCCGGCAGGTTTTCTCCGACGGCATTCAGCAGATTATCTCGCCGATTGAAGTTTCGCAGCTTTATATCAACAAAAGTTTCGGCAGCTACACCGGAAATTTTCTGGCGCGGTCACAGGTTATTTCGATTCCGAACGTCCGCATCAAAACGCGCAATTTGCCGGGTCTTCAATTTGAAAAACGTCCGAGTCAGCTATCTTTCTTAAAAAATGTTTATTTCTCGTTCAAAACCAGTGCCGAAGGCGTTTCGAGACGCGAGGAAGTTTTCGACCTCAACCTCTATCGCCAATCAACCGGCACTGATCCGGTTCTGACATCGGCGTTCGGACAGCGAATAGACGTGCATCCGCAAATCGCCGTGCCGCTCAATTTCAAGTATTTCACGCTGACGGCGACCGGCGGTTTGCGCGGGACGTTTTATTCGGATTCGTTTGACGATATGCGGCGCGTCGTCGGGCAGAGCATCACGCGCCAATACGGTGAGTTTGAACTCGATCTTCGCCCGGTCGCGCTGGCGAAAAATTATTTTCGCGGCAATCGGGCGTTGCGGTTTCGCCACACGATTGAGCCGTATCTGACTTATCGTTTGATTCGCGGTGTCAGTAATTTTAACAAAATCGTCCGTTTCGATTACGCCGATACGGTCACGGATACCAATGAAATCGAATACGGTTTGACCAATCGAATTTTCACGCGCCGCTACACCGAAGCCGTCACCGAAGAAGCCCGCAAACGTCTGCGCGAAAATCCACCTGACGGCACCAAGCCTTTAGCCGTTCAGCCGTATGAAGTTTTCACGCTGACCGTGCGCGGCAAATACTTTTTCGATAAAACCTTTGGCGGCGCACTGACACCCGGCAGACGCAATCAAATTGAACCGCTGACCGCGCTTTCCTTTTACACCTCCGGCGGCGTTCCGCGCCGTTTTTCGCCGGTCAATATTGACGCGACTTACCGCCCGCAGCGCACCGTTTTCGTCAATACGCGAATGGATATTGACACGCTCAACGGCAATCTGCGCGACATTTCCGCCACCATCGGCTACGACTCGCCGCTCGTGAAAATCTTTCAGACTTTTTACTACACGCGCGCCATCACCTTGATTCCGTCTTTGCAGCAATTCAGCAATCAATTCGGCAAAGAACCGGGAACTCTGCGCGGCTCGCAATGGAGTCCGTCGGTTTTCGTCGGCAACCGTGATCGTGGAATCTACGGCGGAACTTCGTTATTTTTCGATTTTGAAAATCGGCGCGGCGTGCGCGGTTCGCCCTTAATCAGTACGCTGGCAACCATCGGCTACGCCTTCGACTGCTGTTCGGCGACGGTTCAATACTCGACCTTCAACGTCGGTGTCCGCCGCGAAAACCGTTTCGTCTTCAGCTTCAAGCTCAACGGCATCGGCACCTTCGGAACGCAGCAGGTCGGGCAGGGGCTTCGGTAAATCGGTTCAAGTATTCCCGGTTTTCCCGCCATCGGTATTTTTCAGCAACTCAAATAAAGCTGCCGACGATTTCGTTTTGATAATTTCTTCCATAATGCAGAAACCCAGGGCGCGATAAGCCTCGAACTGCTTTTCGTCGTAAAGCTGGTCGGCGGTCGATTGGTGCGGAAAAGTCTCGTTGGCATCGGCGTAATGTTTGATTTCCGTTGCCTCGCTGCCGTAAAACGTCGGTCTGATGTAAAGCAGAAAACCCGTATAATTTTTATTATCTCGATTTTTTTCCGGGTAAATAATTTCCGCTATCGCAAAACGCTTTTTGTGATGCGGCGGTTCTTCGGCGAGATTTCGGGCGTAAATGTTAATGCCGTCTATAAATTTGATGTCCACGCCCAAATCAACTTTGCATTTTTCGACGGCGTTGGAAATTTCGCCGAATGTAAATCCGGCATCAGCCGCCGCATCGCTTAAAACAATCACTCGACAGCGGCGCAGAACCATTTCGTAAAGTCCGAGATTTTCAAAATGTCCGCCGTCCGTAACATTTAAAAAGCGTTTCTTTTCGTCCGTCCGCCCGAAAGTTTCGTTGATTAAGGGAAGCACGGCGATTGTCGGACTTGATTTTTTATAAAATTCTTTACCTCGCCCGAACCAATCTTTTCTATCGCCGACCGCACCCGTATTGCCGAGCCACCAGCCGAGTCTGATATTAAACAGCGACATCAGAAAAGTTACGACCGGCGACGAATAATAGCCCATATTCGGATTTGCCGCCGCGCCCGAAATCGTCATCGCCGTTCCCAATCGCAGGGATTTTCCTTTTAATTTAAAAGAATTCCCCGTCAGCTTGCTGCGTGGGTTTCCTTTTTAGCCCTGAAAGGGCGCAAGTTCTTTTCTTGAAAATTCGTGGTTTCGCCGCTTTGGGCGAAAATTTTCGGGCGAATGCCCCGTCAGCTTGCTGCGGGGTTCGTCCGAAAATAACGAATTTTTTTTACTT
>JAJAZE010000331.1 GCA_026785925.1 Pyrinomonadaceae bacterium | reverse complement strand
TGAGATTGTATGTTGACAGAAGATGGTTAAAGCCGCAAACTTTGGCGGTCAACACGGGCGGCGGTGAAGCCGGGGTTGAGATATGACGATTTTATAAAGTCAGCACGTCAGATACGCTCCCGCCGCCTGCTGCTCTTGCTGTGCAGAGAGGTCGAACAGTATCCTAAGTCGCTTCTTTTTTGAGCAGAGCCTGCAATCTACAAGCTTGATTGTGCGCTGCAAGTTTAATTCAATCAAAAGGAGTTTAACCGAATGAATTTATCTGTTGCCGCGCTTGGCGTGGACATTGCCAAGCTGAAGTTCGATGTCTGTTTAATTAAAGAAAACGGCAAAGCCAAACATAAAGTTTTTACTAATACGACGCACGGGTTTGAGCAATTAGTCGTCTGGCTCTCGTCGCATCGGGCGGGCAGTTTGCACGTTTGTCTGGAAGCAACGGGCAGTTACGGCGAAGCCCTCGCTCTTCATTTGTTGGATGCCGGTTTGACCGTCAGCGTCGTTAATCCGGCGCAGGTCAAAGCCTTTGCCGCGAGCCGTCTGACCAGAACGAAAACCGACAAGGTGGATGCCGAACTGATTGCCCGCTTTTGTTTGGCACACCAACCGCAAGCGTGGCAGCCGCCCGCGCCGGAAGTGCGTCAACTGCCAGCCTTGGTGCGCCGACTCGAATCATTGATTGAAATGCGCGTCTCAGAGGAGAATCGCTTATCGAGCGGGGTCTCGATTGAGGCGGTCAGGGATTCGCTGGAAGAACACATCGCTTATCCGGTCGCAGAAATCAAACAAACCGAATTGCTGATTCGGGAACACATCAATAATCATCCGAACCTCAAACAAAAAAGCGATCTGCTCGACTCGATTCCCGGCATCGGCGCGACGACTGCCGCACGGCTGTTGGCTGAAATTACAGACTTTACGCAATACAAAAGCGCACGCCAGGTTGCCGCTTACGCCGGACTCGTGCCGCGTGAACGGCGGTCTGGAAGTAGTGTGCGCGGACGCACCTGTTTATCGAAGATCGGCAATGCCCGGCTTCGCAAAGCACTTTACTTTCCGGCGATGACGGCTCTGCGGTCGAGCGGCTTCTTTCAACAATGGGCTTCGGGGATGCGGGAGCGCGGCAAATCGAAAATGGCGGTGATCGGCGCGGCGATGCGGAAATTAATCCACCTGGCATATGGAGTCTTGAAAGCCGGCAAACCCTTTGACCCGGAATGGACGACCAAAATCGCTTGACTTGCAACACAGTATCTGACGTGGGGCAAAACACCGCGTAACTTAGCAATGAAAACAGCGTCCGTGTTTCACCCTCACGTCCATTGAATTGTTCGGTGCGGCGTTATTTTTGAGTCGCCTCTTTCGGATGAATCCTAATTTTATCCGGCGTGACAACGCTGAAATGATTCGCAAATTCTTCTGCACTCTCACGAAAAACGTCAGAAACAATTTCAGCTTTCTTTCCGGCGGACAAACCTAACGATTGTGGCTTATTTTTTCTCTGCTTTGTTATCAATCCGCCCGATGAAGGTAAGGATGATTACAGTTAAAATCGTAGCGAGCAATGCCAAGCCGAGCGTTCCCAAACCGACGGCGACACCGACGGCTGCCGTCATCCAGATTCCGGCTGCCGTCGTTAAGCCTTGAATATCGCGTTCTTCGTTTAGTTTGAGAATAGAACCCGCGCCGAGAAAACCGATGCCGGTAACAATTCCCTGAATGACACGCGATAAACCATCAGCATCCATTCCAGAACCGGCGCAAGCCACAACAAAAACACAAGTGCCGAGCGCAACCAGAATGTGCGTTCGCAAGCCCGCCGCTTTGCCGGCTTTTTCACGCTCGAAACCGATGACCGCGCCGAGTATAATGGCGGCTATCAGGCGAATAACGATGTGCGCCAACTGTTGCGCGTCGGGCAAACCGGAAGTCAGTTCCTGCCATAAAATTTCCACTCTCGCTCCTCTTAATCTTTATAAATTCGGTTTATCCAAATATCGCCGCCTAATCTATTTCTATTGTCAGATTAACACCAAAAACATTTAATTGTTTCGGAGAATCGCTTTTATTGATTCGCAGCAGATAAAAGAAGTCAGCCGTGATACTCGAGTTTAATTTCCGGCTCACGCCAACCGATAACTCGTTGCGGGTAAAAGTTTTTTCTTGAAAATCGTAATAAATCTCGTTCGCCGCGAACGGGACGAAAAATTCTTTTTTATCTTTTTTTATCGGGAAACGAAATCTCAGCCGGTTGCGATAGCGAGCCGAATCGGAGCGGCTGTTGCGAAAGCGGTATTCAACCAAGTTGCGGTCGTCAACGGAAAACTTTTTCCAACTGTTTTCGAGATTGACGGCGAACCTCAAACGGCTTTCGTATTCCGTTGCGCCTGCCGCCGACTTTTGGGCGATATAGATGTAACTCGGCGTAAAGGAAACGTATTTGTTAAGTTGGTAGTCGAATCCGAATCCGATTCTTCTGTCCGTCAGACGGCTTATATTTCTCCCGAAGCGAAGATTTCCGTTGACAAATAAAGATAGTTTATCAATCGTTTCGCCCGACTCGTCTTCCTTTTTTACCAGCGGAAAAACTAACTGCGTTTCATTCCAAAACTGATTGTCGAGATTGTCGGTTTCCGACGTTTGCGACAATACCGTAGAAATGCAGCTAAAGACTGCTAATAAAAGAAGAAATAGTTTTTCCATCCGAAGTTAATATTACAACATACTTGAGCCTTACTTTATTCACCCGAAAGCACCGAACGCTTGAGATGAGGTGGGGAGAAACCGCCACCAAGCCCGCTAAAGTTTAACGGACAACGTGATAACAAAGTCGCTGTTTCGCCCTCACGTCCATTGAATTGTTGGGCGGCGCGTGGCGACACACTTGCTCTGGCATCAGCGTTGTCCGCGCTCATTGCTGAACGGGAATGTCTTTGGTTTCGCCTTTTTGTTTGGAGCCTGCCGAGCCGCATTGCCACTCGCCGAAAGTGTTGACATAGCAGTTGAAAACGCCGACGGACACATCTTCCTGAATTCTACTGCGATAAAAAGTTCTCCACGTAAAAGTGGTTTTTACGGCATAGACAAGCGTGTCGGGAGTTCCGCCGCTTCCAATATCTTGATACGCAATCCATTTACGCGGCGCACCGATTTGCAGCGGGGTTAAATCTACTGTTCTCGCGCCGTCCAACCCTTTTTCCGCAGGTCGTTCATAGAGACAGCGAATCAGTTTTTCGAGCAGCTTCGCGTCGGGACGCGCTCCGTTTTTGGTCGGCTTTTGTTCGATGTTGTCGCAGTCGAGCAGTTCGCGGCCAGCCAAAACCGTTCCGTCTTCGTCCACGCGCAGTTTGGCTTCGAGCGGCAGACGGTCGGGCTTTGTGCCGTTGGCGCGAATGTATTTCGGCGGAACGTAAGCGAGAGTGCCTTTGCCGCCTCGCGGGTCATCGGTCAGCACTTGATAGGAGTCGAAGCCTTCTTCCGCCATCATATCTTTGATAATCGTGGCATTTCTCCAGCAAGGCGGATAATCGTCGAGTTGTATGTCGCACGCCTTAACCCGGTCGCCGACTTTGAACCGCCCCGCTTTTGTCTCGTTTGGCTTTTCTTTATCGGCGGGAATTTCTTTCTCGCCGATTTCTTTTGGCTGCTCGCGCGGGTTTTCCTTCGGTGCGGTGGTGGTGGTCGTTAGCGGGCGTAATTTTGCGATAGGGCATATCGAGCCTTCAGGTTTCGGATAGCGGTCTGAACTAAAGCGGCAATAGCCAGCCGTTTCCGGGTCGTCGGATGTGGAGTAAGCGACAATTGTTCCCTTTTCCCAACGCCCAATCCCCATTGCGTCGCATTCGACTTTGTCGCCGACTTTGAATTTGCCTTGTGCTGCGACGCTTGCACTTGTGGCGAACATCAAAATTACGGTGGCGATTACGGCAAATAAGGGCTTCTGCCATTTCAATTTCGTTTGTTTTTTCATTTTAATTTCTCCTCTCAAAAAAGTTTCTGTTCACTAATGCGACAAAACCGGAAAAAGCAGCTCAAAATTTTTAAAACACTTCTTCGCCCGCGCCAACACGAAAAGCAGCCCAACGGCTGAGATGACGGGGGGCGAAACCGCCAGCGTCAACGTAAAAATATATGGAAAAGTTAAATAATAAAGTCGCTGTCTCGCCCTCCCGTCCATTGAATTGGTGCGACACGAAAGTCGCTTGATTAGCTGTGATGATTGATTCATCAAGACATCACCGATTGTTCTTCCAATCCGATTCTACCAGAGTGTGCGTTGTTGGCAACGACAGGGTGCAAAGCCTCTGGGAC
>JAJAZE010000330.1 GCA_026785925.1 Pyrinomonadaceae bacterium | reverse complement strand
GTGTTGCCGGTTGCCAGATTGCGACCGTAACATTTAACGCAGATTCCGCGTCTGGTTTCGCACGTCAGAGCCGAACGCAGCCGAACGCTTTGCAGACCGGACAATTGAACTTGCGCCGCCAAATCTTCGTTGATTTCCTGATTGGCTTCGACAATCGTCGTCCCGTCAACCGGGTCAATGATGTCGTCGAGCGATGTGCAGCCGACGATTCGGTCACGCAAACTTTCGACTTCTTCACCGTTGCGAATGATCGCCTCCGCCCAGGTTCCGCGCAGTGTTCCACAATCTTGTTCGGAGACGATGACATCCTGCGCCACGTCAACCAAACGGCGTGTCAGATAACCCGAATCAGCCGTTTTCAAAGCTGTATCAGCCAAACCTTTGCGTGCGCCGTGCGTTGAAATAAAGTATTGCAGCACATTCAAGCCTTCGCGGAAATTAGCGACAATCGGCGTTTCGATAATCTCGCCCGACGGTTTCGCCATCAGCCCGCGCATACCGGCAAGCTGCCTGATCTGCGCTTCCGAACCACGCGCACCCGAATCAGCCATCACGAGAATCGGGTTGAGTTCCTTGCGGTCTTTCTCGCGCTGATTCATCGCTTTGAACATCTCCTTTGCCACGCGGTCGGTGACTTCCGACCAAATCGCCGTCACTTTGTTGACGCGCTCCATATTGGTCATCGTCGCGTCTTCGTATTGACGCTGTAGTTTGTCAACTTCGACCCGCGCCGCTTCGATAATTTCCTTTTTGTTCGGCGGCGTGACCATATCGTCAATGCCGATGGAAACTCCCGAACGAGTCGCAGAAAGGAAACCGAGCATTTTCAAATCGTCGAGCATCACGACGGTTTGATCGTGTCCGAGTTTTAAATGACAGAAGCTGACCAAAGACTGCAAGCCTTTCTTTTTCAGCGTTCCGTTGATAAACGGCAAGCCGTCGCGCGTCAGACGCTCGTTCAAAATCACGCGCCCGACGGTCGTTTCAATCAAACCGTCTACCGGACGCGGCGTTGCTCGAATTACGTCCTGCGAGTTGTGTTCTTTAGTTAAATCAATCAAATCGCCTTTCCAGCGCAATCTGATTTTGGCTTGCGTCGCCACCGCTTTGGCATCAAGCGCGAGCAGAACTTCGTCAATCGTATTAAACGATTTGCCTTCGCCGACCATTTCTTCGCGGTCGAGCGTCAAATAATAACAGCCCAGAACGATGTCCTGCGACGGAACGGTAATCGGCTGCCCGGACGCGGGCGACAAAAGATTGTTTGACGCGAGCATCAAAACCGTCGCTTCGATTTGGGCTTCCGCCGAGAGCGGAATGTGAACCGCCATCTGATCGCCGTCAAAGTCGGCATTAAATGCCGTGCAGACGAGCGGGTGAATTTTAATCGCCTTGCCTTCGACCAGAACCGGCTCGAAAGCCTGGATTCCAAGTCTATGCAAAGTCGGAGCGCGGTTTAATAAAACCGGATGCTCGCGGATCACTTCTTCAAGAATATCCCAAACAATCGGCTCTTGCCGTTCGACCATTTCACGCGCCTGTTTAATCGTCGCGGCGTGCGCGTCGCGTTCTAGTTTGTTGTAAATAAACGGCTTGAAAAGTTCTAAAGCCATTTTCTTCGGCAAACCGCATTGATGTAATTTGAGTTCAGGTCCGACGACGATCACCGAACGTCCCGAATAATCTACGCGCTTGCCGAGCAGATTCTGACGAAAACGTCCCTGCTTTCCTTTCAAAGTTCCCGACAAAGATTTGAGCGGACGATTGTTCGCGCCGCGCAGCACGCGACCGCGCCGACCGTTGTCAAACAGCGCGTCAACCGCTTCCTGAAGCATTCTTTTTTCGTTGCGAACGATGACTTCGGGAGCGCGCAGTTCCATCAATTTTTTAAGGCGATTGTTGCGGTTAATCACGCGCCGATACAAATCGTTCAAATCCGAGGTCGCAAATCTGCCGCCGTCGAGCGGCACGAGCGGGCGAAGTTCCGGCGGGATTACCGGAATGACATCGAGAATCATCCATTCGGGTTTGTTGCCCGATTTCAAAAATGAATTCGACACTTTCAGCCGTTTGGAGTACTTCAATTTTTTCTGCTGCGAAGTTTCCTCTTTCATTTTCCCGCGCAAATCTTCGACGAGTTCCGCGATGTTGATTTTCATCAACAAATCTTTAATCGCCTCTGCGCCCATTTTAGCGACGAATTGATGCGGATATTCCTGTATCAATTCGCGGTAGCGTTCGTCGGTCAGCAAATCTTTTTCTTTGAGTTCCGCGACATCGCCCGGATCAACGACGATGTAAAGCTCAAAATAAAGAATCTTCTCTAAATCGCGCAGAGTAATGTCGAGCAGATGTCCGATGCGTGACGGCAAACCTTTGAAAAACCAGACGTGCGAACACGGCGAAGCCAATTCGACGTGACCGAGACGCTCGCGGCGAACCTTCGATTGGGTAACTTCCACGCCGCATTTGTCGCAGATAACGCCGCGATGCTTCATCCGTTTATACTTTCCGCAGAGACATTCCCAATCCGAAACCGGACCAAAAATGCGGGCGCAGAAAAGCCCGTCGCGTTCAGGTTTAAACGTGCGGTAGTTAATCGTCTCCGGCTTGGTAACTTCGCCGTGCGACCACGATTTGATTTTTTCGGGCGATGCCAGACTGATGCGAATCGCCTCGAAATTTGGGGTTAATTGCGTTTTGTTGTCGTTTTGAAATCTAAACATTTTTCTCCTAGTTCAAGGTTCAAAGTTCAAGGTTCAAGGTTAGTCTTGCTTTGACTTTGAACCTTGAACCTTGAACTTTGAACTTCTTAATCCGCTCCTACCAATTCGAGAACGCCCGCCGTTGCTTCTTCAATGTCAATTTCATCTTCGGTGATGAGTTCGACATCGAGACAGAGCGATTGCAGTTCGCGCACTAAAACATTGAACGATTCGGGAATGCCCGGCTCGAAATTCGATTCGCCCTTAACGATGGTTTCGTAGATTTTCGAGCGTCCGGCAACGTCATCGGATTTACAAGTCAGAAGTTCCTGTAAAATATGCGCCGCGCCGTAGGCTTCGAGCGCCCAAACCTCCATCTCGCCGAAACGCTGTCCGCCGAACTGCGCTTTGCCGCCCAAAGGTTGCTGCGTAATCAAACTGTATGGTCCGATTGAGCGGGCGTGAATCTTATCGTCAACCAAATGCGACAATTTGAGCATATAAATGTAACCAACCGTTACTTTCTGCTCGAACTGTTCGCCCGTCAAACCGTCGTAGAGACGAGTTTTGCCTGATATTCCAACTGACGGCGGAATGCCGAGTTCGTCGAATTTCTCGTTGGCTTTGGCGATATATTCCTTGATTTCCTTTTCGCTCGCGCCGTCGAAAACCGGCGTGGCGAAATGCAGTCCGAGAACTCGCGCCGCCCAACCCAAATGCGTTTCGAGAATCTGCCCAACGTTCATCCGCGACGGCACACCGAGCGGATTAAGCACGATGTCAACCGGCGTTCCATCCGGCAAATACGGCATATCTTCTTCCGGCAAAATGCGGGCGATCACGCCTTTGTTGCCGTGTCGTCCTGCCATTTTGTCGCCGACTGAAAGTTTGCGCTTCATTGCCACGAAAACCTTCACCATTTTGATTACGCCCGGCGGAAGTTCGTCACCTTGTTTCAATTTGGTGATTTTTTCCTCGTAGATGTCGCTCAAAATGTTGATTTGCCGTGCCGTGCGCTGTTCGTATTCTTTGATTTCTC
>JAJAZE010000329.1 GCA_026785925.1 Pyrinomonadaceae bacterium | reverse complement strand
GTCTACGAAGGACATCTGCTCGCTCTGCCTTTGCCGAAATGAGTTCAAAGTTCAAGGTTCAAAGTTCAAAGTCAACTCTGTTTTTCGACTTTGAACTTTGAACCCGTCACAACCGCGACGCATTGGATTTCCCTTTTTCAATTTTCGTAAAATCTTCGCCCGGATTGATAAATAGATTTTATTCAAACTGATACTGCTTGTCGTAAAGCTGCCGGTAACGTCCCTGCATAGCAATTAATTCTTCGTGCGTTCCGTTTTCGACGATTTCTCCGGCTTCGACCACCAGGATATTATCGGCACTGCGAATGGTCGAAAGGCGATGCGCGATGACGAACGTCGTGCGACCTTTTCGCAGGTTATTCAAGCCTTCCTGAATCAACGCTTCGCTTTCCGAATCGAGCGAAGAAGTCGCTTCGTCGAGAATGAGGATTTTCGGGTCGGCAAGCAACGCCCGCGCAATCGCAATGCGCTGGCGTTGTCCGCCGGAAAGTTTCACGCCGCGCTCGCCGACAATCGTGTCATATTTCTTTTCAAAGCGTTCGATAAATTCGTCGCAGTAAGCGATGCGGCAAACCTCTTTTATTTCATCGAAACTCGCCTGCGGATTCGAGAAACGGATGTTATCTAAAATCGTGCCGTCGAAAAGAAAATTATCCTGCAAAACCACGCCCAAATTTCGGCGATAATCGCGGAGCTTGACGGTCTGCAAATCCAATCCGTCAACCGAAACCGTGCCGCTCGTCGGTTGAATAAAATTTAGAACCAAACTCAGAATCGTTGATTTGCCCGAACCGCTCGAACCGACCAGCGCGGTCGTCGTTCCGGCGGGCGCGTCGAACGAAATGCCTCGCAAAACCGCCGAGTTTTCCTCGTATTCAAAGAAAACATTTTCAAACGTGATACCGCCTTCGATATCCGGCAGAGACTTTTTAGCCGCGTCCATTTCATCTTCGGTCGCTTTGTCCATCACTTCTCTGATTCTATCCAAACCGGCGAAAGCGTCGGTGATTTGTGTGCCGATGGAAGTTAGTTCGATGATCGGAAACGCCATCAAACTCGTAAAGAAGATATACATAAACAGATCGCCGATAGTCATCTGACCGGTCATCACCGAATTTCCGCCAACGGTAATCATCACGACGCTGATCGCGCCGATGACCAGGGATGAAAACGCGGTCACGGCGGAAACGCCGGTCAGAGACTTAGCGATGTTGCGGAAAAGCCGGTGTGCGCCGCGCGCGAACGAAAGTTCCTCGCGCCGTTCGGCGGTGTAGGCTTTAACGATGCGAATGCCGCCGAGCGATTCGGTTAAACGCCCGGTAACTTCGGCGTTAATCTGATTGCGTTCGCGGAAAATCGGGCGCAGTTTTTTGAAAGCGTAGGCGAGAATTCCGCCGAAAATTGCCAGCACGACCAGCGTTACCAAAGTCAAACGCCAATTCAAATAAAGCAGCACGCCGACGGAAACCAACGCCGTCAAAACGCTGCCGACAAGCTGCACCAAACCCGTTCCGACCAGATTGCGAATGCCGTCCGCGTCGTTCATAATCCGCGAAATAAGCTGTCCGCTCTGCGTCGAATCGAAATAAGAAATCGGCAGCCGCTCGATTTTCGCCTGCACCCGTTTTCGCATTTCCGTAATCGCCCTTTGCGCCGCCACGCCCAAAACCTGCGACAAAGCAAAGCCCGTCAAACCCTGCACGAGCGTCGAAATGCCGATTGCCAGCGCGATCCAATTGAGCATCTCGAAACGCTCTTTGATAATAATTTCGTCAACCAGATATTTTGACGACGCGGGCAGAACGAGTCCGGCGAGTCGGCTGATAATCATCAAAACGCCGCCGAGCGCGAGCCGCCAGCGATACGCGTAAATTAAATCCTTTGCCTCATACCACGCCTTTGAAAAGCTAAAGCGTTTTTTCTTCGGTTCTTCTTCTGCCATATTTTGAGTATAGCAATTAGGAGAGATTTTAGAGTGTGTTGGTAAGAGCGAGAACTTCAGATTGAAAATCAGGAAGTCTTTTTTGTAATTGGAATAAATTTGCAAAAAAGGCGAAATCCGGCTTGAATCGGCGGCCGTTTTTGTGAGACCAACCCCCCCGCCAAAAAGAACAGATACCAGGAAATCGCTTCCGCATGCGGCCGCCCCGCCTCCCCCAAACCCGCAACCAAAAAAACCACCAACACCATCTTAAACCATACGAACTACCTATACATC
>JAJAZE010000328.1 GCA_026785925.1 Pyrinomonadaceae bacterium | reverse complement strand
GTTTGTCGCTCTTCATTAAAAGCGATTGCCGTAAAAACATTGAGCCTGGCGGCAATCGGCGAGCGACAAACTAAAGTTTGTCGGACTTTTCAAACAGCTTCTAAGATATTTGGAGGCTACGCCTCCAAACGGGCGGCGCAGCCGCTGAATTATTAACAATAATCGTCGGAAAGGCACAGCCTTTCCGCACATCGGGCGGCACAGCCGCAGTTTTGCGTAACATCAGCTATAAAATCTTATCTGTCCGGTTAATTTCATCTTTGGGAGAAATCTAAAATGGCAAAAAAAAATCAAAAAGAAGAACTTGCGAATCGTCTACTCGGTCGCAGATGGGAAAGTTTGAGCGAACGTGAAAAGCGTGTCATTCAGCATTTAGGCGAGCGGCAACACATCAGCCACGATACGAATCAAGAATTTGATACGAAACTGACTTTCGGACAAAGACTCGCCGATCAGGTCGCCGCTTTCGGCGGTTCGTGGACTTTTATCATTATCTTTGCCGCGGTTCTTCTTTCGTGGGTTCTGCTGAATTCTTTAATTTTGGCGCGGCGCGGCGATACATTCGACGCATATCCATATATACTTTTGAATCTTTTTCTGTCAATGCTCGCCGCCATTCAAGCACCCGTTATCCTGATGTCGCAGAACCGTCAGGGAATTAAAGACCGCTTCGACGCGGCGCACGATTACGAAATAAATTTGAAGTCGGAACTGGAAATTCTTAGTCTGCACGAAAAAATAGACGAACTGCGCGAGAAAAATTGGTCGGAGTTAATTACGATGCAGCAGGAACAAATACGGCTGTTAATGCAGCTTTTAGAGAAACGCGAACTGGCAAAATAGGAAAGATTTCATCAGATAATTGCAAACAATTCAGGATTTTATTTTGGGTAGTGAACTAAGCGTGATGCTGTTTGAGAAGAATCTTATAAATTGCCTCCGGCTTTAGCCGGTGGACAGTGCAGACAAAAAATCAGGCTTTAGCCGAACAGGAGAAAAAATAATTCATCTGCTTGGCTTTAGCCCAAACAAATTGCGCTAAAGCGATAAGGATTAAATTTATTCGACAGATGTTTGGCTAAAGCCTTTTGTTTAGCAAACTTGTCCACTAGCTGAAGCTAGTGGCAATTTATCAAATATTATTTTTGTTCACTATCTTAGTTTTGAAGCATCCGCATTTATCAGCCGCGCAGTGTCGCGGGCGATCAGCAATTCTTCGTTGGTCGGAATGACGTAAATTTTGAGTTTTGCCGCGTCGGTGCTGATGATTCCTTCGCGCCCGCCGATGAACGATTCGTTTAGTTTTTCGTCGAGTTCGATGCCCATCCACGATAAATTTTCGCAGATCAAACGCCGCACTTCAGCCGAGTTTTCGCCGATGCCGCCCGCGAAAATCAGTGTGTCCGCGCCGTTCATTGCGGCGAGATATGCGCCGATGTATTTGCCGGCGCGGTAGCAAAAAATCTCAATTGCCAGACGCGCCCGGCGGTCGTTATTTTCATTCGATTCTGCGAGCAGTTCGCGCATATCGTTGGTCAAACCGGAAATCCCCAAAAGTCCCGACTGCGTGTTGAGAAGCGTTTCGACTTCCTGCACGGTCAAACCTTCCTTCGACGCGATAAACTCAATGATTGCCGCATCTACGTCGCCGGAACGCGTTCCCATCACCAAGCCTTCGAGCGGCGTTAAACCCATCGAAGTATCAATCGAATTACCGCGCTTGATCGCCGCAATCGAACAGCCGTTGCCGAGATGCAGAGTGATGACATTGACGTTTTCGCGCAGTAAATTATTAATCGTGCGATAACGATAAGCGACGTAGCGGTGCGATGTGCCGTGAAAACCGTAGCGGCGGATTTTGTGGCGGCGGTAAAGCTGATACGGCAGCGCGTAGAGAAACGCTTTTTCGGGCAGAGTCTGGTGAAACGCCGTGTCGAAAACGGCGACTTGCGGAATGCCGCCAAAAATTTCGCGGGCGGCGTTGATGCCTCTGATATTCGCCGGATTATGGAGCGGCGCAAGCTCGATGCAGTCTTCGATACCGCGCAGAACTTCGTCGGTAATCAGTGCCGATTCGGTAAATTTTTCGCCGCCGTGAACGACTCGATGCCCGACGGCGTGAATATCGGCGAGGCTTTTGATCTCATCAATTTCGGAAGCGTCGGAGGCAATCCACCTGACAATCGTTTCGACCGCCGATTTTATATCCCGCACCGGCGCGGCTGAACGCTGCGGCGTTTTCCCTTCGGCAGTCAAAGTAATAATCGCCGCGCCGCCGATGCGCTCGATCTGCCCGTGCGCCAGCTTTTGGTCGGAATTGTCAGCAATGCGCTCCAAATCGGTCGCAATCAATTGAAATTTGAGCGACGAACTGCCGCAATTTAGCACCAAGATATTCATTCGCTTTCGAGTCGCCTTAAAATCTTTGAAAAGACGTTGAGTTATTTAACCACGAATATTCGTCAGGGACACATAATAAATTAGGTATTTCCTGATTTTGTAATAATGAAAATACTTGGTTTGGAGTTTTTCTATAATTCAATGATCCGAAAAATATGCAATTAGACAGTTCAACGGTTTTGTCTAATTACTTATGTTGGAAAAAGGCAACTTATCACAAATCCTTGAGCAATTCCGCTATCCAAGACCGACCTTCATCTTTGGCACATTCGGCTTTTGCCTTTTTTGTTATTTCTTGAGCCTGTTCTGCTGAATAACCTGATTCTTCTAAGAGCGTGTCTGAAAAGTCTCCGTCAGTAGGTTAAGCTAAATTCATGATGAAACGAATTTATCCTTCTGACCTGTCTGACGGAGAATACAAGTATCTCAAAAAGTGTCTGCCCAAGCAAAAACAATTTGGCAG
>JAJAZE010000327.1 GCA_026785925.1 Pyrinomonadaceae bacterium | reverse complement strand
CTCTGACGCGATTCAGCATTTCCGCACGAGTCATTTTAATCGGCAGTCGGCAACAACAGTTACAGTTTTCAATTCTAAATCAAAGCGGGTAAGTAACCGGACAGAATTATTTGATAGGTGAATCATTGCAGAAACACGCACCAAGTAAGTGTGTCTTCCGCGCCCTACTTCGTGCGTGTTTCTGCATTTATAAAACTATTCTGTCCGATTACTTAATTATGCTTTTGCTCAACCACTGCCAACGGCTGCCGCCGATTGCCGACTATTTTTCTCCGCGTTCTTGTTCGACTTCGGTTTCGAGTTTGACTCCCAAGCGCTTCGCGTCCGGCTGGTCGAAAGTTTCTATCCAGCGCAGCGATTCATCCAGAACGCGCAGTTGATATTGTTTCCAATTCGGTTTCCCGGCGACGCTGCCAAATTCTCCGGCGTAATAAGCCGTGCGCGGCGGACGCACCAAATCGGTCATCGCGCGGTCAACTGACAGCAGCATCGTCGGAACATTCGCTTTTTCGAGCGCGCGCGCCACGATGCCCAAAGTTTGATGACACAAGCGCGATGCCGGAATTAAAAGCGCGGCTTGCACTTCGTAACGCACCACCCGTTCGGCAATTTGCGGCGCGAGTTGTTCGGCGACTGTCTGCGCGTTCGGAATCCAGCCGTTTAAACTCCACCAGACGTTGTTGAGCCGACCGATAACGCCATTCGCTTCATATTCAAACAGCCGGTCAACCGGAATTTGCGCGTTTCGGTCCTGCCGCACGGCGGTCGGATCGTAGCCGCGAGCCGCGTAGAGCAAATCTTCCGCTTCGACTTCAATCGGAATTTCCCGGTAACTCGCGTCGCCGTCGCGCGCTTCAATATCAAAGGCTTCGGTTCCGTCTATATAAGCTCCGGCTGATGAAATCAACGCCAGATTGAGCATCGGCAGAGCGCGGCGCATCGGCGCAAACGGCGCGTGAATGTTTTCGACAAACGGATAATTCGTCAAATTTTCGTTGGCTCGCCAACCGCGATAACGTCCGGCAATCGTGACGCTGTTTTCGATCAGTGCCGTTTCTTTAATCGCCAATTCGCGGCTCGAAATTCCCAACCGGCGTTCGATGTTTTGTCTGATATTATTTAACATTTGTTTCTAAAAAGCTGCCTGCATTAAATGCTGCGGATGACGAAACCAGGATTGTAAATTGTCAATTGACAATTATAAATTGCTAATCAGCGAAGGCAAAACTTCACCTACCCAACAACTAAGCAGGTCAGCATAAGTTTTAGTTGATAATCAGAATGCGGAAACACGCACGAAGTAAGTGTGTTTCTTCGCCCTTACTTCGTGCGGGCTTCTGCATTATGTTAAAAAACTTCAGCTTACCTGCTTAATAATTGATAATTTACAATGACTGTTGCCCATAATTTTTCGCCCGTCTGACGATGACGAAAAACGCGATTAGAGCCGCGATCATCGCCGTCAATAAAATCGTCACCGAATAGCCGTGCAAATCGTTGAAGGCGACGCGCATTGAATTGTCAACCGCCAATTCTTCAACCGGTCGTCCGATTTGTCGGCGCAGATCGCTGAGTTTCACGGCGATGACGAATTGCCCGAACGCGCAGGCGGCGGTTAATAAAAGCAGTAAGCCCTGTTCGAGCCGCAATTTTATTCGATTAACATTCTGCTGCGAAACGTAGGAACTCGCCAACAGAATCAGCCCGATAATGATGCCGCCGTAATTGATAATTGCCAATGTTCGATTGACGACCGAACCGGCGAGTTCGCGCGAAGGCAAAACCGCAAACGCGCTCGGAGCCACCGCAAAACTGAAAAAACACGCCGCGCCGAGCCACCAACCCAAAAGCAAAATTCGGAAATCTAAGAGCCAATTCATAAATGCACTAAGCGAAGTTTATTATAAAGGTGAGACGTGAGAAATGAGAAATGAGAACTGATGGAAAAGATCACTTTTCACTTCACACTTCTCACTTCTTACCTCTCACTTCTTTTTTTCTTGATTTTACGCGAAAGTTTATTGCATAATCTTTGTGGCAAACATTGTTTGTTGATTTCATTCCTTTTTCCGACCCGTTCGATTTTCCTCCGACCTGAATTTTATTTCCTGTTTCCCCGAATATGAAAATCTTTAGTAAAAAAGGTGCGGCAAGTTCGTTTGCCCTAGCGATTTTGATTACCGCTTTTATCTGGCTGGTGGAAAATTCCTTTGTCTTCTTGTCAAAAATCGTGCTGCCGGAAAATCCGTTTTTCTACTGGTGGCAAGCGGTTGTTGTACTTTTCGTCGCCTTTACGGTCAGCGTCTTGGTGGAGAAATACAGCTTAAAAGTGGTTTTTCCGCGTGCGCTCGTTTTTTTGGCAATCTGGCTGGTCGCCAGCGTTTTGGCGGCGCAGATACTCGACACCAGTCTGCTTTTCATTCTGATTCTCTTCACGGTTATCATCACGATGATCGTCGTGCAGATGAAAACTTTGTGGCTGATTGATTCGGTGCTGACCGAAAAACTCGTCGTGCTGGCTTCGACCGGACACTTGCTCGAAGGACAATCGGCGGATTTTCGGATCGAGAGCGGCTTGCGGCTGCTCGAATCGGTTTTGCCGCTTTCCGAGGCGATTGTTTTTCGCTATACCGAAGACGGCGAACTCAAACCGGTCGGACGCGCCCGCGGCGACAAAAGTCTCGACTCCGCCGTCGAGCGACAATCGTCGTGGCGTGAAAACATCAATTTGTGCGAAGCGGCTCTGAGCCGGCGGCAAACGGTCGCGCAGACCACCGAAGGCGATTCGGGCGCGGCGAGCGTGGCACTGCCTTTGATTTACGAAGATGTCGCGTGCGGCGTGTTATTCGTCAAAATCAATCAAAATTTCGAGCGCGGCGACCAGTATCTGCTCGAATCATTCAGCGGGCAGTTGGCGCGGAATTTTCGGCGCAAGGAAATGCGCGAGCGCAGTTTGCCGCACGAGTCGTGGTGGAGTTCGTTTTCGAGTTATTCGGCTGAAAATCGCCTCGACATCATCAGTCTGATTCACGGCATTATCAAAGAACAATCGTTCGGCGCGATGGCGAGTTCGTATCTGAAAGAAGCGCACGCCATCGCCTATCTCGACGGGACGCTCGCCTACATCAATAAGCAAATGCGGCATCACGCCAAACTTCAGGCGCACGAAGTCTACGAAATTGATTTGTTCGGACTGCTCGAACGATTTAAGACCGATGTCTTCAGCGAGCCGCATTTAGCGATTCGGCGCGTTCTGCAAACGAGCGACACTTTTCAAAGCGAGCTTTATTTCCCCAAAAGCAACAAAACTCTCGATATGCAGATTTCGCTGGTGAAAGTTCCGCTCGACGACGCTTCGATTCACGAAACGAACGTGCCGATGATGCCCGCGTGTTTTCTGATTACCTTCCGCGACGTTTCCGCCGTTAAAGAAAACGAAAAACTTCGCAGCGATATGGCGAGTTTGATGTCGCACGAACTTCGCACGCCGGTCACGTCCATCAGCGGATTTGCCGAACTGCTGCTTTTAGACGAGACGATTTCCGAAGAAAATCGTGAATTTCTGGCGATTATCAGCAGCGAATCACAGCGTTTGTCGAAAATGCTCTCGACCTTTCTTTCGGTTTCCAACCTCGAACAATCGGATAAACAGGAGTTTTCCAAAACGACGGTCAAGCTCGACACGGTAGTTCACGAAGTCATCGGCGAACTACAGGACAACGCCAAACGCAAGCGGATTCGCCTGATCGAACAGGCAAATCATCACTTACCGCCGATTGCCGCCGACAAAAGTTTGATTACGCGCGCCGTCTCGCATTTGATTGACAATGCGATTCGCTACAGCCCGGAGCGCACGAGTATTATTATCTCGACGATGCTCGAATCGGATTTTCTGCGCGTCGTCGTCGAAGACCGAGGTTACGGCATCGCGCCCGCCGAACAGGAAAAAATCTGGCAGAAATTCTATCGCGTCGCCCGCGACGGTCAGGACAAAGAAGAAGAATCAACCGGACTCGGATTATCACTCGTCAAAGAAATCGTCGAACAGCACGGCGGCGCAGTCCAGGTTCAATCGGAAGTCGGCAACGGATCGAAATTCAGCTTCACTTTGCCACGATTGTGAACCAATGGTAACTGAACAACATTAAAAGGAAGAATAAATGTTATCTGCCCTCAAAGAATGGTTACTATTTTTCGTGTTTTTCATCGTGTTGCCTCCGTTCTATGCAATCGCCTTTATCAAAATTGTTGCTCGGATTTTAGAGATCGAAAGCACGACGACTAAGATTTTAATTGTTTTAGGAATGATTTGTTTGCTGCCCATATTTATTTACATACATTTGGTGATAATGTATGCCGCGGGCGGCGGACATTAACAACAAAAAGGAGCTTGTGAAATTGTTTCCCACACAAGCCCTTTTACTTCATTAACTTTTCCTTAAATTATATAGGACTTTCGCTTGTGAAATAATTTTCAATTGCTAAAAGTCGTATAGATTTATCTAAGGCATTGTATTTACTATTGTTATGGTTTTCTTAGAAAATCACTTTTAGCAATTTACAAGCCGAAGGCATTTAGTTAAGTCTTTTGTTTGCAACAATATATTTTTATAAGCGAAAGTCCTATTATAATTTCAGCGATTTCAGATATTCCCGAAAATCCGCGCCTAAATCGTCGCGCTTGAGCGCAAATTCAACCGTCGCAATCAGAAACCCGAGTTTATCGCCCGCGTCGTGCCGCACACCGTCGAGTTTGACGGCGTAAAACGGAAAGTCTTTATCGAGCAGCAGACGCATCGCGTCGGCAACCTGAATCTCGCCGCCCGCGCCGGGTTCGGTCTGTTCGATTGCGTCGAACAATTCCGGCGTGAAAATATATCGCCCGATAACCGCCATATCCGACGGCGCATCTTCGTATTTCGGCTTTTCGACGACGTGTTTGATTCGATAGACGTTTTCCTCGACCGCTTCCGCGTCAATTACGCCGAAGCGCGAAATCGCTTCGCCCGCAATCTGCATCGTCGCCATCACCGGCGCATTATATTTTTCGTAGACCTCGATTAACTGCTTGAGCGCGGGCGTTTTCGACTCCATAATGTCGTCGGGCAGAATAACGGCAAACGGCTCGTCGCCGACAAAATCCTTCGCCTGAAGCAGCGCGTGTCCGAGTCCGAGAGCCTGCTTTTGCCGAATATAGGTGATATTGGCGAGTTCGGAAATGGCGCGCACCTGTTCGTATTCCTTCTGTTTGCCGCGCTGTTTGAGAACTTCTTCGAGTTCAAACGAAATATCGAAATGGTCTTCAATCGCCGCTTTGTCGCGCCCCGTGATAATCAAAATTGATTCGATGCCCGAAGCGACCGCTTCTTCGACACCATATTGAATCAACGGTTTGTCAACCAGCGGCAGCATCTCTTTGGGCGAGGCTTTCGTCGCCGGTAAAAATCGCGTTCCTAATCCGGCGGCGGGAAATACAGCTTTGCGAACTTTTTGTTTCATACTCTTACTGTTAAATTATTGTCTTATACGTTGTCAGACATTCGCCTGACGAAGTTGTAATTTTAGGTGAAAAACGATTGAGTTACAAACCTTCGATTCGACACTTTAATTTGCCGTTCTGCCAGGTAAACAAACAGCAATATGAAAAAACTAGCACTGCTTCTGATTTTAGCGATTCTTTCCCTCAACGCAGCGACCGCTCACGCGCAAATCGTGCAATGCAGAGGCTTGAAAACGACGACGCTGCCGCTTTCCGGCGACTACGGCGGTTTCGGACAATTCACCGTGACGCGCCAGACGATTGCAAATCCCGACCCGAATGCGCCCGCGCCGATTTCGGTTTTCGTGCCGGGCAACGCCACCGCGCAGAATAAAGTTCCGGTCGTTTTCTTCGCGCACGGCTTCGGCGGCACGAGTTATCAATTTTACGAAACGCTGATGCGCCAATTGGCAAGTAACGGCTACATCGTCGTTTTCTCGCCCTACACCGCCAGCTTATTCGCCTCGCACACGGTTCGCTACAATCAACTTTGGAACGGTTTTCTCGTCGCCGTCCAGCAGAACGCCGCGATTATGGACACGACCAAAATTGGTTTCGCCGGACATTCCTACGGTGCGGGCGCAACTCCCGAAATGGCGCGGCGCGGTGTCGCCCAAGGTTGGGGCAACAATGGATTATTTATGTTTATAATGGCTCCGTGGTATAACTGGGGCGCGAATATGGAACAAATTCCGGCAAACGCGAAAATGATCGTGCAGGTTTATTGGGACGACGCGACTAATCAGCATTTGATCGGACAAAACGACGTGTGGAACAAATTGCCGCAAGTTACCGAGCGCAAATGGCAGGTGATTCGTGCTTCAAAAACTTTTTGCTCGCTCGACGCGGGTCACGGCGTTCCGGTGACGGACGGTTTAGGACAAACCGAAGCGGCGACCGACGGTTACGATGCGTGGGGCATCTGGCGCAGACTGCACGCGCTTTCCGTCTATACTTTCACGGCAAATCAAACGGCGAAAAACGTCGCGTTCGGCGTTGATTCAAATATGGGAAAATGGCGCGGAATATTTGGTGGGCGGCAAATCTCGCCGCTCGAATCAACCGACGCGCCCGTCGTCAACTCGCAAAGCAGTCCGTCATTTCTTTGGAGTCAAAAATGCACCTACGCGCAAGGTTCGCCGTGTCCGTGAAGCGCGAAGTTTTTTATAAAGACAGTGGCGGCGGTCTTTGACCGCCGTTTTAATTTGTGGTGATAATAAAATTCGTTTCACGGAACGAGGCAGAAAGGAATCTTTAATAAAATGCTCGATTTACATTACGTCAGAGAAAATTTGGACGCGGTGAAAACCGCTTTGCTCAATCGAAACTTTCCGCTCGAAAGTTTGGAAAAGTTTGTTAAATTAGATGAAAACCGTCGCCATTTAATTAGCGAATCAGACAAATTTAATGCCGCGCGTAACAGAGTGAGCAAAGAAATTGGCGAGTTGGTGAAACCTTCAAATATTTTTGGAAATTCTTCTGATCTTGCAATGGATGAACTTAGAATGAATGAAAATAAGTCAACTCTTTTGAGCCTAAAATCCCAAGTAGAAGAACAGAAGAGTGAAATTCATAAACTTGATCAACTACGCAAAAACGCAGAAAGTAGTATGCGCGAACTGCTTTCTGCGCTGCCAAATATTCCCGCCACCGACGTTCCGGTCGGCGCGGACGAAAGCGCGAACGTCGAAATTAAAAAATGGGGCGAGCCGCCCGAATTTGACTTCGAGCCGCAGGATCACGTTGATTTAGGCGAGAGTTTAGGAATTTTGGATTTGGAGAGAGCAACGAAAATCACCGGTTCGCGCTTTGCGATTCTCAACGGCGCGGGCGCGCGGCTGAGTCGTGCGCTGGTTAATTTTATGCTCGACGTTCACACGACCGAACACGGCTACACGGAAACGCTGCCGCCGTTTCTGGTCAACCGCCAATCGCTTTTCGGCACGAATCAACTGCCGAAATTCGAGGACGAATTGTTTCACATCAGAGACGAACGCGGCTTTGCGCTGATTCCGACGGCGGAAGTTCCGGTGACGAATTATCACAGCGAGGAAATTCTCGACGCGAAGGATTTGCCGAAATACTACGCGGCTTATTCGCCTTGTTTCCGCTCGGAAGCCGGCAGTTACGGACGTGACACGCGCGGGTTGATTCGCCAGCATCAATTTGAAAAAGTCGAACTCGTGAAGCTATCGCTACCCGAAAATTCCAACGAGGAACACGAAAAACTGACGGCAAACGCCGAACGAATTTTACAGCTTTTGAATTTGCCGTATCGAACAATCGTTCTGGCAACCGGCGATATGGGTTTTGGCGCGACGAAAACCTACGACATTGAAGTTTGGCTGCCGAGCCAGAAAACTTACCGCGAAATTTCCAGTTGCTCCAATTGCGGCGACTTTCAAGCGCGGCGAATGAATCTGCGTTTTCGTCGGGCGGGCGGCGCGAAGCCGGAATTCGCTCACACGCTCAACGGTTCGGGTTTGGCGGTCGGGCGAACGTGGATTGCGGTTTTGGAAAATTATCAGCAAGCCGACGGCTCGATTTTGATTCCTGAAATTCTGCAATCTTATATGAACGGTTTGGAGAAAATCGAGAGATAATACAATCACGAAAAAGCACGAAGCGACACGAAATAATTTTGATCTATTTCGTGTCGCTTCGTGCTTTTTCGTGGTTAAGTTTTTAAGCAGTTTTGCTTTTCACTTCTTCGGAAATGACTTTTTGCGCTTCGGTCGCCATTTGTTTGACCGAACCGATTGCGTCCTGCGCCGTTGCCTGCGCTTTTTCGACTACGCTGTCTCGATATTCACCCAGATATTCATTTTCCTTTTTGGTCAAAGG
>JAJAZE010000326.1 GCA_026785925.1 Pyrinomonadaceae bacterium | reverse complement strand
TGCCAGCCGAAATCGCCTTCGCGGTCATCGCCGAAGCGTCCGACGTAGGCGGTTTTTAAACCCAAACGGCGGAGTCCGACCATCGTCGTCGCAATTTCGCCGCCAGCGGTGCGGATGTATTCGGAAAGTTCGATTTTTGAACTATACGCCGGATATTCGGGAACGCGGATCAAAAAATCAACCGCGTTCGTGCCGAATCCGACGACTTCAAACTCTCTGTTTTCAGGTAAATTAAAAGGGAATTTCATAGTCGGCAGTCAATGTTTATCAGGCTTTCAGCGACGGCTGATGCTTTGCTTTCGGGCATCGGAAAAAATTGAAAAATGCTCTTGCCAAACTGTCGGCAAAAAAGTTAGATTGACAAATGGACGCATAATTCCACTTATTTTTAAGTGGAGAAACGCATTAAAATTTATAATTTATTTGGAGAAAAAGAAAATGCCGACCACAGCTTGTCCCGAATGCAGCGAAGATGTTTATGTTGATGCCGACTCAGAACAGGGCGACGTTATTTCCTGCGACGAATGCGGAACCGATTTGGAAATTGTCGGGCTTGACCCAATCGAACTCGATATTCACGAAGAAAGCGGCGACGATCTCAAGGAAGACGGCGGCGACGAATACGAATACTAAGGCAAGTTTCCGCGCTGAAACTCGGCAGTAAGCAGTCGGCAATCGGCAGTGAGCGGTAGGCAGTAGAAAAACGGTTGCTGGCTGCGGCACTTTGCTGCTTACTGCCGACTGCTTACTGCTTACTGCTCACTGCTTACTGCCCACCGTTTTCACTACTTGATTTCGTAGCCGCTGCGATTTTGTTTGATTTGGAGATTTTTCGCCGCTTCGATTCTGACCCGGCGAAATTTTCCGTTTGGCTGATTCTGCGGCTGCGGGTAAAACGCTAAAACATACGAAGCCGTGATTTCTTCCGCCAGAGATTTAAAGAGCGGCTCGAAACTTTTTTGCGCGGCGTAAAAAGCGCGACCGCCGGTTTTCTCCAAAAGCCCGCTGGCTTCGAGCGGCGTGAGCAGCGGTTTTTTATCGCGCTGGAGCCGCGAGAACGACGGCAGAAGCACCGAATAGACGGTTGTTTCCGCATTGTTGGCGCGTTCGATGACGGTTTTCGGCGCAACGATGTCGCCCACCGGAAAGCCGTCCGTGATTAATATAATCGCGCGTTTCGGAATCTTGTCTCTGACTGTCGTCGGCGATTTTTTCTTGAGCAGCCTGATAGCATCATCAACCGCATCATATGCGTGGGTGGAAAGTCCTTCCTGTTCGCGCAGCAATTTTTCAAAACTTTTTTCCAGTTTTTCCGGGCGATTGGTGAACGACTGCAAAATTTTGACTTCCATTCCGAAAGTCATCACGGCGAAATAAGAGTTATAGTCGGCGAGTTTGGCGGTGAAAATCCGCAGCGCGTCGCGCAGTTTAACCAGTTCTTCGCGCGTCACGCTGCCCGAAACGTCGAGCGCAAAAACTATCGAAAGCGGACGACCATCAGCTTTTTTCAGCGGCTCGAAAAAGTCAATCGGACGTTCCGTTCCGTCCTCGTAAAGTTTAAAGTCTTTGGCTTCCAGCCCGCGCACCGGCTTGCCGTCTTTATCAGTGACGGTCACTTCAAACGGAATCAATTCAGTTTCGACTCGAATTATTTCTTCGGAATTCTGCGCGGCGACCGAAATTGTCAGGCAGCCTAAAAGCAGCCAGCCGAGCCGCAGACCGTGGCGAACAAACATTTCTAAATCACGAAATTTGCGCTTGGCAGTCATTGTTTTAAACTTCCTCAGGCTTGAATTTTTTTATTGCTTTTACCGGCGCGTTTAGTTTAAAATCAACAACTGGAGATTCTTTCCGGTTTTCTAAACTTAACAAATAATCCGTTCCAAAATCAATACTTCCCAGAAAATTTCTCAGAGGTTGTTCGGTTGCCCCGGATATTAAATTTCAAAATTATCGTTCATTCAATTTGAGAAAAAGCGTTCAATTTGACCGTTCAATTTGACTGCCTTGTGATCAAACGATTGGTGGGCGGAACTTTATTTTGAAAATTGCTTAACTTATTTAATTCATTATGTTTTGGCACAAAAATTGAATCATCAAAGACCGGCTTGACGAGTTTGAGCCGAACAGAAAAAAGCTCTCACCGGCAAATTAATTATTTATCAATAAAAACAAAGCTGTTCAACGGTTTGACCGTGGAGAAAAAAGTGGAAAAATTCAGCCTCTTGAAATATAATTTACCGACCAAAATTTTTTACTGGCTGATGCTGTCCGGCGGGCTGGCACTGGCGGCAACGGCAATTTACGGAACGCTATCTTATTCCGTCACTCAATTTGCTGTTTTGTTGGTCGCGCTGTTTGTTTCCGCCTTAGTTAATCAACATCAATTTACCGTTCCGCGCACCGGAATACTACTGACCGCCAAAGAACTGATTATCTTTTGGGGAATCATCTGGCTCGGCGCGGCAGGCGGCGTTTTGCTCGCTGCCGGAATCACCGCCGTGACCTACAAAAGTGCGCCGAAAGATAAAAAAGAATGGCTGTTCGGCGGACTTACCGATCTTATAGCGGCGTTCGCGGCGGGAAAAGTATTCTATTTTGCGCTGCAATCGGCGACGAATTTCGATGAGAAGGCGGTTGGCGAAAATGCGCTGGCGGCGGGCTGGCTGCTCTTAGCGGTCGCGGCAATGGCTTTCACGCACTATTTATTTTCAGGACTCGCGGCTTCGGTTTTTTCCTTACTCAAAAAAGACGAACATTCAATTGCCGATTTTTGGAAGGAGAATCTTCTGCCATCGGCGGGCAAATACTTTATCGGCATCAGCGCGGCGGTCGCACTTCATTTCGCATTTGTCGGATTTGGTTTGGCATTCGGCTTGGTCGTGCTTCCGATGACGATTTTCGGACATTTGGCGTATCGTCTCCACATCAAGCGTTTTGAACAAAAAACCAGAGAAATTACCGAAGCCAGCCGCATTCATCTGGCGACCGTCGAGGCGTTAGCGACGGCGATTGATGCCCGCGATCAGGTCGGTGTCGGTCACGTTCGCCGCACACAGATTTACGCCGTCGGCATCGGCGAACTTTTGGGTTTATCCGTCTGTGAACTGAGCGCATTAAACGCCGGTGCGCTGCTGCACGACATCGGCAAGCTCGCCGTGCCTGACCACATTTTGAATAAACCCGGAAAATTAACGCCCGCCGAATTAGAAAAAGCGAAGATTCACGCGGCGGTCGGCGCGTCAATTCTCGAAAAAGTTCCGTTTAATAATCCGGTCGTCCCGACCGTCAAACACCATCACGAAAATTGGGACGGCAGCGGTTATCCCGACAATTTGAAAGGCGAAGATATTCCTTTGACGGCGCGTGTTTTGTCGGTCGCCGACGCTTACGATACTTTGCGCGGCGCACGTCCATATCGTCCGGCGATTTCGCGCGACGAGGCGCGGCGACTGCTCCAAAACGGTGCGGGCAAGCAATTTGATCCGCAGATCATTGACGTGTTTTTGCGAAATTTAAGCAAATTCGAGGCGGAAGTCGAAACGCAGGGACTTTCATATTCTTTAGATACCGAAGGTGTCGGCGGTCTGCACAGCACTTTTAAGGACGATGCCAAAAGTTACGTCGGGCAGATTAAACGCGCCAACCGCGAAGTTTTCACGCTTTACGAGTTGGCAAGAGAGTTCGGTTCGTCGCTGAATTTGCAGGAAACGCTTACGCTGTTCGCCAAAAAAATCGGCGAACTATTGCCGTTCAATACCTGCGCTATTTATTTGATGGACGAATCGGGCGAGTTTGCTAAAGCCGCGTATGTGCAGGGTGAAAATAAAGCCGCGCTCAAAAACAAGCGCGTCAAAGCGGGCGAGGGCGCGACCGGCTACGTTCTGCTGAAACGCCAGCCGATGAGCAGCATCGAGCCGGGACTCGATTTTACGCACAGCAATTTTGATCTCAGCCAGGATTATAAAGCGATGGCATCGCTCCCGCTGCTTGCCGACGAAAAATTAATCGGCGCGGTTTCGATTTATTCTTACGAATTGGAAAATTACGAGGAAGAACATCTGCGTCTGCTCGAAACGGTTTCGCGGATTGCGACCGATGCGATTGCGATGTCTTTGCAGCACGCCGAATCCGAGTCGAGAGCGTTGACCGACCCGATGACCGATTTGCCGAACGCCCGCAGTTTGCAGATGCAGTTTGAAAAAGAAACGGCACGCGCCGGACGCGGCGGCACGAACTTTCAATTGCTGATGCTCGACCTCGACGGATTCAAAGCGGTCAACGACACTTTCGGTCACAAAGCCGGCGATAAATTGTTAAAGGGACTGGCTAAGGTGATGACCGCCCAACTGCGCGATTACGATTTTCTGGCGCGTTACGCGGGCGATGAATTCGTCGCCATCGTGCCGGAAACCGACGCGGAAGGAATTCGCGAACTCTGCCAGCGCATCGAAAAAGCCGTTGATGAGTTCGCGCTGCCGGTCGGCGAAGGCAGATATGCCCGCGTCGGTGTCAGCATCGGTGTCGGCTGTTATCCGAATCACGGCAATACACTCGATCAGATAATTATTCACGCCGACAAAGCGATGTATGCGGTCAAAGCGCACCGCAAACAAAACCACCTGACGAAAATGCTTCCGCTGACGGCGGGAGATTTGACGGCGGAGAACTTTATCGTCGAGTTGGACGAAAGCCATATTATTTCAGCGGCGATAAATTAGTATGCGAATCAGCAGTTGAAAATTTAGAAGCAATCTCAAAAATCGCTGTCTTCGTTTTGAGTCCACGCCCCGCGCGTGTGGTTTTCGCGTGAATAAAACAACGCTCAAACCATTTCGTAAGGTCCACGCCCCGCGCGTGTGGTTTTCGCCAGCGCAGCGCGGCGAAAACAGCAAACGGCGTTCCGCAGTTTGGACTCTGAACGTAAAATCTGATTTTTGAGATAGCTTCTAATATAATTCTGTCCGGTTTCTCACTTAGCCGTTTTCTTTTTCGCCAGCCAATCGTTGACGTTTATCTCTAAAATATCGAGCGGCAACGCGCCCGAAAGCAGCACAATGTCGTGAAATTCCTTGATGTCGAAGTTTGCGCCGAGTTCGGTTTGCGATTTGGCGCGGAGTTCTTTTATTTTCAATTCGCCGATTTTGTAAGCCAACGCTTGTCCGGGATCGGAGATATAGCGGTCAATTTCGTTGACAATATCCTGGTCGGTTTTCGCGGCGTTGGCTTTGAAATAATCAATCGCCCGCTGCCGATCCCATTTGAAATAGTGAATGCCCGTATCAACGACGAGCCGCACGGCGCGCCACATTTCATAAGTCAGTTGCCCGAATTTGTCGTAAGGATCGTCGTATAAACCCATTTCTTCGCCGAGCGATTCCGAATAAAGTCCCCAACCTTCGATAAAAGCCGTGTAGCCGCCGAATTTTCTGAAATTTGGAACTTCGCCGAGTTCCTGCTGCAAAGCCAATTGTAGATGATGTCCGGGAACCGATTCGTGCAGACTCAAAGCCATCATTTCCCACTTCGGGCGCACTTCAGGTTTGTATAAATTGACGTAATAATATCCGGGACGCGAGCCGTCGGCGGCGGGCTGGCTGTAATAAGCCGTTGTCGTGTCGGGCGCGATTTTGTCGGGAATCGGAATCACACCGTAAGGCGTGCGCGGCAAGGTGCGAAAAACTTTCGTCAGGTTCGGATCAATCTTTTTCGCCGTCGCGCGGTAAGCGTTCAGCAATTCGTCGGGCGTTTTGTAAAAGAATTTCGCATCGGAGCGCAGAAATTGGAAAAATTCCTGAAGCGTTCCTGTGAAGCCGACCTGCGTTTTAATTTTTTCCATTTCGGCGCGGATTCGTTTAACTTCCGACAAACCTCGGTCGTGAATCTGCTGCGGTGTCATCTCGGTCGTCGTGTAGGAACGCGCCAGAAATGCGTAATAATCCGCGCCGTCGGGTCGCTGCCAAATTCCCGCCTGCGGATAAGCCGCCGGCAGATATTCGCTGACGAAATAATCTTTCAGCTTTTTGTATGACGGAACGATTTTGCCGTCAATCGCCGCTTTCGCCGCATTTCTCAATCTGGTTTGATCGCTTTCGGAAATGTCTTTCGGGAAATTTACGAAAGGCGCGTAGAACGGATTGCGCTCGCCGCCTGCACCAGCCATTTTGTCAATCTGCGCCGGAACGCGCTCCAGAATCGCTTTCGCCCACATTATATTTTGCCGCTTGCCCTCGCGCATTAAAGCGAGCGTTTGCTCCATATAAACGGGAAAAGCATTGATTCGCGCCAGCCAATCTTCGTAATCTTTGACCGTTTGAAATTGAATAAACTGCGCGAGATCGTCAGCCGTCTGAATGCCGCCCTGCTGCGTGATCGGCAGCATATAGCGTTTGAATTTGTTGCCCTCGATAGCTTCTTCCAAATCTTTCCGAAACAAATCGTGATTAAGCCGGTCGGCGGCGGAAAGTTCGGCGCGATTGATTTTCCTGAGCGCGGCGAGCGTTTCAAGTCGGTGCTGCTGCCGTCTTTCAATCGCCGCCAAACTCGAATCAGTCCAGCGGTCGTTGTATCTTTTATCGCCCAGAAACGTGGCGAACGTCGGATTGTCCTTCAAATTTGCTTCCCATTCCGTATCGAAAAGCGCGTAGAGTTCTTTGGTCGCGCCCGTCCAATTCTGCGCGAAGGCGTTTGAAAATCCCGAAGCTAAAAATACAAACAGCACGAAGAACGACAGACGATTAAGCATATTTTTCTCTTTCTTTTGATTTTTGGAATTTAAGACAAATTGACTGTTCTAAAAATATAGCACTTTCCGTTGAATCGGTTAAATTACTTCGGAATGACAAATCTTCTGCGCTTCGATTAATTTTTCGTATCGAATCCAAGCCGATAATTTGCATTTGTTTTTAAATCGGATTAAATTTGGCTGACAGTTCTAAGAACTGCCAATTCAAAAAGGAAAAAGGAGAAAATATGTGGAAAAAAATCGGGCTAAAAATTAGCATCGCGGCGATAATTTGTTTGATGGCGGCTTCTGATTTAACGGCGCAGACGCGGATTCGGTTTGCTCGCGGTCGAAACTCGGCGACTGTCACGGGAACTTTAGCGGCGGGCGCGACGCGCAGCTTTGTTTTGCGCGCTTCGCAGGGACAAAATTTGACCGGAACGCTCAGTTCCGCGAACGGAAAAGCTGACTTTACGCAGGGCAGTCTGCACGACACGCAGTATTCGCAGACGGTTGAAGAAAACGGCGATGTCTATATCAGCATTGACAATCACGGCAGCCGCGCGACGCGCTACACGTTGACGATCTCAATTCAATGACCTTTCAATTATATTTCCAAATTTAAGCCGTCCTGCGCTTGGATAATTTCGCAGGGCGGCGAAAATTTACGCACTTCCTTTGCAAAATCAATCGCGTCCCATTCGGGATAGAGATGCGTCAGGACGACTCGTTTCGGTTTGGCGTAACGCACCAAATACATCGCTTCGGAAAGTTCGAGGTGTGTTTCGACCGGCTTGTTTTTGAAAAACGAACATTCCAAAATTAACAAATCCACCGCTTGCGCCAATGTTCCCAGAGTTTTGGTAAAACCCGTATCCGCCGAATAAACCAGAGTTTTATCGTCAATATCGCGCAGATGAATTGCCAGACTTTCCGCCGTGTGCGGCGTGTCGAGCGCGACGGCTTCGACATTTTCAAGAATCTCAAATTTCTCAAGCGGTTCGATTTCAATAATTTCAACCGGAAATGGTTGTTTTAATAAGTCGTATTTGTTTGCGTCGTCAAATTTACCAATTAAATCGCTCAAACCTTTCGCGCCGGAAATTTTGAGAGGTTTTTTCCTGTCCTGCGTTTCAGGCGCGTATTTTGTGCCGAACAAAAACGCGGGCAGTCCGCCGATGTGATCCAGATGAAAGTGTGAAATCCAAATCGCGTCGAGGTTCGCCCAATCGAGATTTTCCTGCGCCATCCGGTGAACCGCCGAAGCCGAACAGTCCAGCAAAAGCGAACCGCCGCGCGTTTCCAGCCAAAAACCGGACGAACTTCTGTTTGGATGCGGAACTGACGTTCCCGAACCGAGAATTGTAATCTTCATAGACAAATTTTAGCCGCGAATTACACAAATAACACGAATAAAATGCAAAAACAATTCGTGCTATTTGTGTAATTCGTGGCTAATGTCCTTTTATGGTAAATTTATTTTTATGAACGAAGTTGATGTTTTGGCGATCTTCGCGCACCCGGACGACGTGGAATTGACCGTCGGCGGAACGCTTTTGAAAATGAAATCGCTCGGTTACAAAACCGGTGCGCTCGACGTGACGCGCGGCGAGATGGGAACGCGCGGCACGGTCGAAGAACGCGCTTTGGAAGCCGACGAAGCGGCGAAAATTTTGAAATTGGACGTGCGGGAAAATCTCGGCTTGCCCGACGGTCACGTCTTTGCCACTGACGACGAGCGAACGAAATTAGTCAGAGTTTTGCGCCGTTTGAAGCCGAAAATCCTGCTCACGCATCAGCTTGACGATCCGCACCCCGACCATAATCACATCGCTTTTTTAGTGCGCGAAGCGGCGCGGCTCGCTTCGATGCAGAAATACGACGGCGATTTCGGGCAGGAGCGCACCGTCGCGCCGATAGTCGCGCACAACATTTTTTCACTGCGCGTCACGCCGTCGTTTATCGTGGACGTTTCAGAATTTTTAGAGCAGAAAACCGAAGCGATTCGCGCTCACAAATCGCAGTTCTATAATCCGAATTCCAGCGAACCCGAAACGCGCTTGACGGGCAAAAATTTTATCGCCGAACTCGAAAATCGCTCGCGTTATTTCGGCTCGCTGATTAATGTCGCGGCGGGCGAACCGTTTTTCGTGCGCGAGGCTCTGAACGTCGCCGATCCGATTGAACTGCTGACGCGCCCGATGAATCTTTATTCTTAAAAACTGATGTTACGCAGCGCGGCTTTTTTCGGGCTGCGCTCGCTGATGTGCGGAAAGGCTGTGCCTTTCCGTCTGCGGTTCTCAAGATATTTGGAGGCTGCGCCTCCGAACGGGCGGCGCAGCCGCTTAATTATAAACAAAACTCGGCGCAAAGCCACACCCTTCCCCCACATCAAGCGGCACAGCCGCAGTTTTGCGTAACATCAGTTAAAAAATAAAACTAAGTAACAAAAGTTAAATAACCTTGTCC
>JAJAZE010000325.1 GCA_026785925.1 Pyrinomonadaceae bacterium | reverse complement strand
GGAAATTTCATACTGGTCAGCCAGATCGTGCGGATTTTTCCCGGTCGTATCAATAAAAATATCGGCATCAACCGGCATCCGCCGCAAAATCGCTTCCATCTCGAAGATCGAACGCGCGACGTGACAGCCCGCGCCGATGATCTCCGCGTAAGTTTTCAGTTGTTCGACGGCGGCGATGCGGTAGGTGTCGAGCGTGATGAGTTCGACGCGGCGGCGTTTGTGCAGAGACATACAGGCGGCGAGCTTGGCAATGGTCGTCGTTTTCCCGACTCCGGTCGCACCGATGACCGCAAAAATAATCCGCCCGTCGCTGTCGAGCGGGTCCGGCTCGAATTTGACCGCTTCGGTGACGGTTTGCAGCAGCGCGCGGCGCGAAATCTGTTCGGCGGCGATTGTGCCGCTTTTAACTTGCGGAATGATGCCGCTAATCATCCGGCGGGCGAGTTCGGGGGAAATCCCTTTGGAAATAAATTCGGTATAAGATTCGTAAAAAGGCGAATCGAGGAATTCTCCGAGCGTTTCGAGATCGAAATCGCTGTGCGAAAACTGCGGACTTCGGCGAACCGACAGCGAACCGAGCGAAAATTTGACTTCGCGGAGTTCGGCGCGCAAAATCTCGAATTCGCGGCTCGTCGCCGGTGCGGTCGGCGATGTTTCAAACGTCTTTTTCTCCGGCACCGTCTGCTCGTCGCCGATTGGCGGCGGCGTTTCCTTTTTCAGATGGACGATGCGCGGCGCGGACGGATTTATTTCCACCGCTTCAATCGGCGAAAATGCCCGCTGCGGAATCGTTCCCAAAATTTTCGGAACCGGCGGAAGCGGAGTTTTACGCGAAAAACCTTCCATCCCCTGACTGATTTTCAAATTATTCAGAAGTTTCTTTTTCTCTTCGTTATATTGCGGAATGGCGGGCGCGTCGTCGGTCAAATGCAGAATGTTGAGCGGATTGTTAAATTGTCCGGCGGATTTCGGCGGTCTTTGCGGTTGAATCGGTTCGGAATTGCTCGTCACCGCCGCGCTGATTTCGATTTGCGTTTCCGCGCCGAAACCGAGAAATCCGCCGTTGCGAACTTGTTTAGTTTCGAGAACGAGCGCGTCTTCGCCTAAATCGAGCTTGATTTGTTCGAGAGCTTCGCGGGTCGTCGCCGCCCGATATTTTTTTATATTCATTTTTAAGTGTTGCGGTGTCTTCACGAAATTTCAGCCTTTTTGACTTGGATAAAACTGATTGTGAAAAATCTGAATTCGGGATCAGTTGACGGCTCCCATCGAGATCAACCGGACATTCGAGCCGACTTCTCCGTGCGAGATAACAACCAACTCTGGCAAGAATCGTTCCGTAAGTTTTCTGAGATGCGGGCGCACCATCGAAGAACATAAAATTATCGGCTGCGACATCACGGCGGCGCGTGATGCGGTTTCGATTTTCTCCAGCAGTTGTCTGCCGAATTCCGGCTCGATTGCCTGATGATTCGCGCCGCCGAGCAGTCCGAGGCGTTCGGCAAGCTGCGATTCGAGACGCGGATCGAGCGTCAAAACCGACAGTTCGCCGCTCTCGTTGGCGAGGCTTGCCGAGATGGTGCGGGCGAGCGTCGTTCGCGCCGCTTCCGTCAAAGCGTTGACATCGCGCGTCACAACTCCGACATCGGTGATTGATTCGAGAATCGTCGCCAAGTCACGAATCGGCACGCGCTCGCGCAAAAGATTTTGCAGAACTCTCTGCGTTTCGCCCAAAGATAAAACCTTCGGCGTGGCTTCCTCGACGGTTTTCGGATGCGTTTCGGCGAGCGAATCGAGCAGTGCGCGAGTTTCCTGTCTGCCGAGCAGTTCGTGGGCGTAACGCTTGATGATTTCCGACAGATGCGTGCAGACGACGGTCGTCGAATCAACGACCGTGTAACCGGCGGAAACGGCGCGGTCGCGGTCTTCGTTGCGCCGCATCCAAACCGCCGGCATTCCGAAAGCCGGATCAATCGTTTCGATGCCCGCCATTTTTTCGCGCACCACGCCCGGATCAATCGCCAGAAAACCGTCGGGATAAAGTTCGCCCTGCGCGATTTTTTCGCCTTTGAGCAGCAGCGCGTATTCGCGCGGCGCGAGCTGCAAATTGTCGCGGACGTGAACCGACGGCACGATAATTCCGAGTTCGATTGCCGTCTGACGGCGAATTTCGCGGATGCGGTTAAGAAACGAATCGTCCGAGCTGACCAGCCCGACCAAGCCGTAACCGACTTCGAGCGCGAGCGCGTCAACTTTCAGCAAACTCTCGATTCTCTCCGGCTGTTTCGCTTCTTCCAGAAGTTTACCGGCGGATTCATTTTCTTCGGCGTGCGCCGCAGTGTTTTTCGCCTGTTGAATTGACAGATAACCGACGATGCCCACGCCGACGGCGAGCGAAATAAACGCGAAATGCGGCATTCCGGGCAGAATGCCGAGAAAAATCAAAACTCCGGCGGAGATAAATAAAGGGCGCGGATTACTCAGCAATTGCGAAGCGGCTTCGGCTCCCATACTCGAATCGGTTGCCGAGCGGGTCGTGATAATCGCCGCCGCCACCGAAACGAACAAAGACGGAATCGCCGCCGCCACGCCGTCGCCGACGGTCAGAGTCGTGTAGATTTTTATCGCGTCTGCCAGCGGCATACCGTGCTGGAGAACGCCGATGGCGAAACCCGCGCCGATATTGACGGTGACGATGATAATCGAAGCCACCGCGTCGCGCTGCGTAAAGCGAATCGCGCCGTCCATCGCGCCGTGAAATTCCGCGCCCTGATTGATGTCTTCGCGCCGCTGTTTGGCGGTCGCTTCGTCAATGATTCCCGCCGCTAAATCGGCATCAACCGCCATCTGTTTGCCGGGCATCGCGTCGAGCGTGAACCGCGCCGAAACTTCCGAAGAACGCACCGCGCCGTGATTGACGACGAGAAACTGAATCGCCAGCAAAATCAGGAAAATAACCACGCCGACCAGATAATTTCCGCCGATGACGAATTCGCCGAACGCCTTGATAACCGAACCGGCAGCCGCTTCGCCGGAGTTGCCGCCGGTTAAAATCAAACGCGAGGTCGCCACGTTCAGAGCAAGCCGGTAAAGCGTCGTCATCAGCAGTAAATTCGGGAACGAAGTGAATTTCACCGGCTCCTGAATATACATCGAAACCAGCAGCACGACGATTGACAGCATCAGGTTGAAACTAATCAAAACGTCGAGCAGAAGCGGCGGCAGAGGAACGAGCAGAACCATCAAAATCACGACCGCCGCCAGCGGAACCGTGAAATGCGAATAGTTTTGGATTTTGTTAAGGAAACGCTCGGTCGAAGAATTTTGCATCGAAAAATGGCTTGCGGGAAAAGATACTGATCGGCGGTTGTAAAAATAGTCCGACCGACACTTAACGTAACGCAAGTTTAGTTCCTTGATTTTCGGTGTTATTTATATCTCGCCGGATAAAAAAGCCGCTAAAGATAAACCGGGAAACTGCCGATAAGGATAGTTATACCAGTTCCCAGTAGGCAGAAGGCAGTAGTTTGAAATCCGCCTATCTTGAGTGAATACTTGGAGATAGGCGGATTTCAGCAGAAAATTTAATGCACCTTCGATAACGGTAAATGGTATTAGCTTCGCGCCGGCGAAAAAACCTGCCGCAAAATCAACCGGGAAAATAGTTAAAATTCGTTTGATTATTGCCGCCTTTCGCAATTTTCCGGCTGACAACATCACCGG
>JAJAZE010000324.1 GCA_026785925.1 Pyrinomonadaceae bacterium | reverse complement strand
GCGATTCAGATGGAAAACGCCGAGTTCAAAATCAACAAGGCGAATCTGCTGATTGAAGTTTGTCGGGCGATTGACGAGATGCACATCTCGCAATATAACCAGGACGTGCAGGGCGACCTTTACGAATATTTTTTGGACAGATTGAAAGAAGCCGGACGCTTTGGTTTTTTTCGCACACCGCGCCACATTATTCGGATGGTTGTGCAAATGATTGAGCCGAAGAAAAATGAACGAATTTGCGACCCGGTTGCTGGAACAGGCGGCTTTCTCGTCAATGCGTATAAACACATTCTTGAAAAAAATACGACCAAGGAAATTCTCAAATACGACGAAGAAAATTTGCCGCACAATCTCGTCGGCGATTTGCTTGATGAACGCGATGAAGATTTTTTGCAGACCGAAGCCTTAACAGGTTTTGACAGCGATTCAGCGATGTCGTTAGTCAGAATCGGCGCAATGAATTTAATGATGCACGGCATCAAACGCCCTCGTTTTTTCTTTTCCGATACGCTCACTAAAAACTATACGGAAGAACGTCGTTATGACGTTGTTTTAGCGGGCGATATTCAGTTCAAAGGATTGACTGACCCATCTTCAGTCGGCGAAGATTTGCCCGCCAACGTCAAAAAAACCGAGCTTCTTTTTCTGCATCTTTTTCTGCGGATTCTGGAAATGGGCGGACGCTGCGGCGTGATTGTGCCGGACGGCGTTTTGTTCGGTTCGTCAAACGCGCACGTTGCGGTTCGGAAAAAGATTATTGACGAAAACCGGCTCGAAGCCGTTGTTTCGATGCCGAGCGGAGTTTTCAAGCCTTACGCCGGAGTTTCGACCGCCGTTTTGATTTTCACCAAAGGCGGCGCGACCGATAAAATCTGGTTTTACGATATGGCAACCGATGGTTTATCGCTCGACGACAAACGCGCAAAAGTTGCCGAAAACGACGTTCCCGACATTCTCGAATGTTGGCGCAATCGTAAAAACGAAGAGTTTCATCAAAGCCGCGCCCGAAGGCTTGCCGAATTACAGGAAACAGTTGCGCCGATGAAAACAAGACGGCTGGAATTGCACCGCGACATCAATCGTTTGACATACCAAAGCGTGATTGCGCCGCCCGAAGATGAAACGGCAAGCATTGCGCTCGAAACCGAAGAAAAGCGATTGGCGGAATTAAACGAGCAAATCGCGCCTTTGCAAAAAGAGATTGACCAATTGACGCGGCAGTTTTGGGTAACAAAGAAAGATGTTCAGGCGCATAAATACGACCTTTCCGCCAGCCGTTACCGCCAAATCGAGACGGACGAAAAATTTTACGAAGAGCCGAACGTAACGCTTGAAAGATTGATGAAATTGGAAGATATAATCAAAGAGGAAACGGAAAATCTGCTTCGGGCAATCGAAACTTTAAGTTATGATAAAGCACAGGCAAATTAGCAAAAGGAGTTTTAGAAAATGGCACAAGTTTTAGACAAACCGCAAAAAGTTCAATCGTTTTTGCCAAATCTGAAGGAAACACCCGAAGAACGTCTGCAGCATTTGATTGCCGAACACAAAGGAAAATTAGCGGCTTCATATGAAGAACTTCTCGGCAGCGATGGCGATGATGATGAAACGGCTGACGATATTATCAAAGCCGTCCGCGAATGGCGCGATTTTTCTGTGAACAGGAGTGTTGATTGATGGCTGTCGTTCTCGATACCGACATCGTTTCCTGTCTTTACAAAGAAGATTCCCGCGCCGAATTGTATCGCCCGCACTTGAGCAGTCTGCCTTACGTCATTTCGTTTATGACGTTGGCGGAATTGCGTCATTGGGCTTTAGGGCGAAATTGGGGCGTAAAACGCTTGGCACAATTGGAAGAGTATCTTTCGACTTTTCTGATTGTCTTTGCCGATGACGACCTTTGCCGGATTTGGGCGGAAGCGATGAACAGCGCGAGAAAAAACGGGAAACCGATTTCGGCGGCTGACGCTTGGGTTGCGTCAACGGCTTTGATTTTGAATGTTCCGCTCATCAGCCACAACCGCAAACACTTTGTCGGCGTTGACGGTTTGACGATAATTTCGGAAACCGACTAATCCGATTTATCG
>JAJAZE010000323.1 GCA_026785925.1 Pyrinomonadaceae bacterium | reverse complement strand
TTATTCAAGCGGATACTTGAAAAGACATGCAGAAAGCCTGTCGGTTCTTGTTGATTTTTTCCAACCGTAAGGTCAAATGGGAAATCCAGAAACTGTCTGAGCATTACTTTTCGTTCATTTAATCAGTTATCTTCCATTTTCCAAGATAACTGATTAAATGAAGCATAATTTATCTGTCGTAAAAATAAGGAAGAATGTATGTTCAAAAATATTACGCTCTTATTAGTCGTTTTGGTTTTCGGTTGGCTCACGTCTGAAAGCGTTCCGGCTGCCGTCCGCGCTGACGACCAAGACACGAAAGCGGCAAAAAAGGAAGCCAAAAAAGACAAAAAAGATAAAAAAACAAAGGAAGACGCCAAGCGCGGCAAGCTCGCCGCCGAGTTCGAGAAAAAGAAGGCTTATTATCAAAAACAGCTCGAAAAAGATGCCGACTTTCGCGCCGAAGTCGAAGCGGCTTACCGTGATAAACTGCGCGAACACGGCGAATATGCGTTGGCGGTCAACACTCTGAGCGCGTCGAAAACAACTGCCGAACAGTCGCCGCTCGCCAAATTCGACGCGCTTTACGACAATCCGCTCGTCACCGATTACGTCAACCGCGTCGGGCAATCGCTGATTCCGAAAGATTCGGCGAAAAATTACAGTTTCAAAGTTACGCTCAACCCCATTCCCGAAACCAGAGCGCTGACGACCGGCACGATTTACGTTTCGACCGGACTTATAGCGATGGTTGACAATGAAGCGCAACTCGCCTACCTGCTCGCGCACGAAATCGCGCACGTCGAGCGCGAGCATTGGAAGGAGGACATCGTTTTTGAGATGGGACTCAAGCGTTACGCCAATCAAAAAGGTTTGATGAAAAATCTGCTCTCGAAAATCCTGCCGCTGTTGAGCGGACCGCTGCTGCGAGTCCCGATTGGCGAGATTTTCCCGAACGTCGCCGGAGGCATTTTATCCGACCGTGTATTAGGCTCGCTGCCGAAAATCTTAGGCTCAGGCAAGCTCAAAGCACTGCTCGAAACGCCGTATATCGACCAGAATCTGCCGGGTATACTGAAGCTTTTCGCTCCCGGTTCGGTTATCGCCTGGGACAAAGTTCAGGAAGATCAAGCCGACAACATCGCCGTTAAACTTCTTCTCGAACGCAATTACGACCCGCGCGAAGCCGTGCGTTTCCTGTCGAAAATGCGCGAAGAGAGCGGTGGAAATAAACGTCTCGCCGTCGGCTTCATTGCCGACGCGGCGCGCGTCAGCGGTCGCATCGGCGAACTGCAAACGCAATTCGCCGGTTTGCAGTCGAAACTTTTCGCCCAAAAACTCAACATCGGCGCGGTCAATTTAACCGACATTGCCAAAAACGCCGGACTCGAAAAAATGGCGACTGACACATTCAACGGCGCGGCTAACGAGCTGAAAAAACAAACGGCAACGCCCAACATCGAAGCCGGCTCGCGGCTCGATTCGCTTCAATACGCGATGGGCGGCGGCGACGCGCAAAGCCGCGTCG